>DATEPR010000001.1:0-6818 GCA_035273045.1 Pseudonocardiaceae bacterium
GCTACGCATCGCAGCTATCCCAGCAGCACCGCATCCGCCGCCGCGACCGACTCCGCGCTCTCCGTCACGGTTCGCTCGAGCGCGCCGGCCTGCACGGCGATGTTCTCGGCGAAGAAGCGCGCGAGCGAGACGTAGCGCGCGGCGTCCGTGATGCCATCGGATTTCGCGCCGAGCGCTTCGGACGCCAGCATGCAGCCGCCGAGCGTGGCGCCGAACTGCTGCAGATACGGCGTCGCGCCGGCCAGCGCCTCGTTCGGCGCGGACGCAACCCGCTCCAGCAGCCATTTGCTGGTGCGCGTCAGCGCCTCCAGTGCCTCGCGCAATTTCACGCCGGTGGTGCCGAACGCGGGATCGTTGGAGGCTTCGACCTGCTTCACGATGGCCGAGAGCTCGTCGAGCAGCGCCCACACTGACGCGCCGCCGTTGGCCGCGAGCTTTCGCGTGACGAGGTCGATGGCCTGGATGCCGTTGGTGCCCTCGTAGATCGGCAGGATGCGAATGTCGCGGTAGTACTGGGCCACGCCGGTTTCCTCGACGTAGCCCACGCCACCGTGGACCTGGATCGCGTCCGACGTGACCGCCACGCCGGTCTCGGTGGCCCAGCCCTTGAACACCGGCAGGAAGAACTCGGCCAGCCGGTGCGACCGCGTGTCGTCGAGCCAGGCGCTGACCTGGGTGGCCAGCGCCCGCATGGCGGTGAGCGCGCTGCCCATCGACAGCAGCAGGCGCCGCACGTCGGGATGTTCGGCGATCGCCGTCCCGGCGGGCCGTTCGAGTACCCGGCCCTGGACGCGCTGCCCGGCGTAGTCGCGGGCCCGCTGATAGGCCCGGTCGGCCACGCCCAGTGCCTGGATTCCGACGCCGAGCCGGGCGGCGTTCATCATCACGAACATGGCGGCCAGGCCCTGGTGCCGTTCGCCCAGCAGGAAGCCGGTGGCGCCGTCGTAGTCCAGGACGCACGTGGGACTGGCCCTGATTCCGAGCTTGTGTTCGACGGACACCGTGTGCACGCGGTTGCGGCCGCCGAGCCGGCCGGCCGCGCCGGGCAGGTGCCGGGGCACCACGAACAGGGACAGTCCGGCCAGGCCGGCGGGCGCGTCGGGGGTGCGGGCCAGCACCAGGTGAACGATGTTCTCGGTGAGGTCGTGGTCGCCCCACGAGATGAAGATCTTCTGCCCGGTCACCGACCAGGAGCCGTCGGCGAGCGGGCGGGCCGTGGTCCTGATGCTCGCCAGATCGGTGCCGGCCTGCGGTTCGGTCAGGTTCATGGTGCCGGTCCACCGCCCGCTGACCAGCGGGGGCAGGTAGGTGCGCCGGACCTGTTCGCCGCCGGCGGCGGCGATGGCCGCGACGGCACCGCCGGACAGGCCCACCGCGATCGACAGGGCCATGTTCGCCGCACTCCAGAACTCGACCGTCGCGCTCGACACCACCAACGGCATCCCCGCTCCCCCGGCCGGTTCCGGCAGGCCGAGGCTCTGCCAGCCGGCCTCGGTGAACGCGCGGTAGGCGTCCTGGAATCCGGGAGGCGTGTGCACGGCGCCGTCCTCGAACCGCGCACCGACACGGTCGCCGGTGGCGTTGAGCGGGTCGAGGACCCGCGCGGCGAAGGTCCCGGCGTGCCTGAGCACGTCGACGACGTCGTCGAGGGTCGCCTCGCCGCCGGTTGCCGCCGCGACCAGCCGGGCGCCGTCTACGACGTGGCGAAACAGGAATTCGTAGTCGCCGACTGGTGCCTGGTACACGGTGGCCCCCTTTCCGGCCGGGACTCCGCCAGCATCTTGCTACCTGTCCGGCCGTGAGTACACCGGTCGGCGGACCCGGCAGGGCAACAGCGCAATCTCGGAGTTCTCAGTCGCACGGGCGGTGCCGTACCAATTGGACCCGTGAGCGCGGTCCTGTCCGACCTGCCGAGGCAGTCGTTGCCCGCCGTCCTCGACGCACGGGCGGCGGCCCAGCCGGACCGGCTCGCGTTCCGGTTCCTCGCCGACGGCACCGGTGAATCCGCCGTCGACTGGACGTACCGCGATCTCGCCGACCGGGCTGCTTCGGTTGCCGCCGAACTGATTCGGCGTGGCACCGCCGGTGAGCGCGTGGTGCTCGCGCTGGAGCCCGGGCTGGACTACATCGCGGCGCTGTTCGGGATCTTCGCGGCCGGTGCGGTGGCCGTGCCGTCGTTTCCACCGGTGGGCAAGCGTGCTTCGGCCCGTTTCCGGTCTATTATAGACGATTGCGCGCCCCGGCTGGTCATCGCGAGCATGTCCACACCGGACGGTACACAACGGCTTTCCGCGGCCGAACTCTACGGTGGGCAGTCGATGACTCCGGGCCGGCTGGCGGAGCCGGCGCTGTTGCAGTACACGTCGGGTTCGACCGGTGAACCCAAGGGCGTCATGGTGTCCCACGCCAATCTCGTCGCCAACTGCCTTGCCATGGCAGCGAACCTGGGCGACGCGGATCCGCGCCGGGTGAGCTGTTCCTGGCTGCCGCCGTATCACGACATGGGTCTGATCGGCGCGATCCTGCTGCCGGTGTTCTGCGGCTTCCCGATGGTGGTCCTGTCGCCCGTGCACTTCGTGCAGCAGCCCTACCGGTGGCTGAAGGCCATCAGTGACAATGCCGTGACGACGTCGGTGGCGCCCAACTTCGCGCTCGACCTGTGTGTGGACGCGGTCACCGACGACGAGTTGCGGACGCTCGACCTCCGCCCGCTCCGCCACCTGTTCTGCGGCGCCGAGCCGTTGCGGCAGGAGACGCTGGACAGGTTCGAGCGGCGGTTCGCCCCCGCCGGCTACTCGGCGCAGGCCATGGTGCCGTGCTTCGGCATGGCCGAGGCGACGCTGTTCGTGTCCGGTCGGGACAGGCGCCGGCCGGTCACCAGGCTATGGCTGGACAAGGACGCACTGGCCCGCGGCACCGTCCGGATCGACGAGGGCGCCGACGCGGTGCCGGTCGTCAGCTGCGGGGTGGTCGCCGGAGAGCACGAGGTGGTAGTGGTCGATCCGGAGACCCGCCGGCCGGCGGCTCCCGGCGTGGTGGGGGAACTGTGGATCCGCGGGCCGAGCGTGGCGGCCGGCTACTTCGGCAGGCCCGAGCTGACCGCCGAGGCGTTCGCCGCCACCAGGGCGGACACACCGGGCGACCGCTACCTGCGCACCGGTGACCTCGGCTTTGTACACGACGGCGAGCTCTACCTCACCGGCCGGCTCAAGGACCTGATCATCGTGGCGGGCCGCAACCACTACCCGCAGGACATCGAGGCGACCGTGCACCGGGCCTACCCCGAAGCCAGGCGCGTCGCCGCGTTCCCGGTCAGCCGCGGCGGCGGCGACGAGTTGGTGATCGTCGTCGAGACGCGGCGTCCGGCGAACTGGCCGGAACTGAGCGACGCGATCCGGGCCGCGGTGACCGGGATGCACGGGATCAGCCCGGCCGACATCCACTTCGGACCTTCCGGGACAGTCGCCGTCACGACCAGCGGCAAGCTACAGCGGGCCACCACCAGGAACTCCTATCTGCGCGGCACCATCAAGGACTTCCGTGCCACGCGACGGAACGGCAGCTACGCGCAGGAGGCGACAAGTGGCGTCGATCGACTTTGACCGGGCAGCCCGACGGTTGGCTTTCGTCACCGTCGGCCTGCCGACGTTCGGCTTCATCGCCGCCATCGTCTTCGCAGCGCACTACGGTTTCACCGCAGCCGACGGTGTGCTGCTCGGCGTGCTGTACCTGGTGACCATCGTCGGCGTCGAAGCCGGGCTGCACCGCTTCTTCTCGCACCGTTCGTTCACCGCGGGACCGGCCGTCACCACCCTGCTCGCCCTGTTCGGCGGCATGGCGGCCCAGGGGCCGATCATCTTCTGGGTCGCGATCCACCGTACCCACCACGCGTTCACCGACGCCGACGGCGACCCGCACTCGCCGCGTCCGCTGGGCGACGGGCGGTTCGCCCGGCTGCGCGGGCTCTGGCACGGGCACGTCGGCTGGCTGTTCACGCTGCGCCGGTCCAACTGGAGCGCGTACGTGCCGGACCTGTTGAAGGACCGGCTGGTGATGCGGCTCAACCAGGCGTACTTCGCGTTCGTCCTGTTCGGCCTGGCCCTGCCGACGCTGCTTGGCTGGCTGGTCGACGGCGGCTGGCGCGGCGCGGTCGGCGGGCTGCTGTGGGGTGGGCTGGCCCGCATCTTCGTGCTCGACCACGTCACCTGGGGGATCAACTCGATCGCCCACACGTTCGGCAGCCGGCCCCACCGGACCCGGGACAACAGCCGCAACGTCGCGGTTCTCGCGCCGGTCTCGGTCGGTGGATCCTGGCACAACAACCACCACGACAGCCCGGCCTACGCGGACAACCGGATCAGGTTCTGGCAGGTGGACCTGGCCGGCCTGTTCATCAGGCTGCTGGACAAGGCGGGCCTGATCGGCAACGTCCGCTACCGCACGCACTGACGAAGTGAGAGGGAACCACCATGACCACCGCGGCCGCGCCATGTATCGCGATCGATGACCTCGTCGTCAAGCTCGATCCGGCGAGCGCCCGGATCCGGCGGGCGGCCGCGCTCGCCATCATGATCGTGCCAGGACTGGGCTTTCTCGGCGCGCTCTACCAACTGCTGTGGACCGGTTCCGTCGACACGACCGTGTGGGTGCTGTTCGGTGTCATGTACGCGCTGCACATGGGTGGCATCTCGATCGGCTTCCACCGCTATCTGGCGCACAAGTCGTTCAAGACGTCGACCGTGTTCGAGGGAATCCTGCTGATCTGTGGTTCGCTGGCCGGTCAGGGTCCGATCATGGACTGGATCACCACGCACCGCCGGCACCACATGTACAGCGACCGGGAGGGTGACCCGCACTCGCCGAACCTGCACGGCACCGGGCTGCGCGGCCAGGTGCGCGGACTGTGGCACGCGCACATGCCCTGGATGCTGAGCGACGAGACGTCGAAGTGGAGCGTGTTCGCGCCCGACGTGCTGAGCAACCGCCGGCTGTTCTTCTACCACCGGACCTACCTGGTGTGGGTGTTCACCGGCCTGGCCCTGCCGGCGCTGATCGGCCTCGCGGTCGACCGCAGCGTCGACGGTGCGGTCAACGGACTGCTGTTCGGCGGCCTGGCGCGGATGTTCGTGGTGAACCAGGCGTCCTGGTGCGTCGGCTCGTTCGCGCACATGTTCGGCGCGCGGCCGTTCCGGACCGGCGACAACAGCGCCAACAACCTGCCCGTGGCGGTGCTGACGTTCGGCGAGGGACTGCAGAACAACCACCACGCCTTCCCGTCGTCGTACCGGCTCTGGATGCGGTGGTGGGAGCCGGACCTCGGTGGCTGGCTGCTCGCGCTGTTCCGCCAGGTCGGCATCGTGCGGGAGTTGCGGCAACCCGGTCCGGAGACGGTGGCCCGGCGCCGGCGGGTTCCGGAAACCACCGCCTGACCGCCAATCGAGGGGAGAACTCACCATGGCATGGTTCGGCAACAAGAAGAAGGCACCGCAGGTCACCGGTGCGCTGACCGAGGCGACGCTGCGCCAGTGGCTCGTCGAGCACCTGGCCACGCTGGTCGACGTGCCGGTGACGGAGATCGACACGACCAAGAGCTTCGAGGCGTACGGGCTCGACTCGCGCGTGGCCGTGCGGGTCTCCGGTCAGTTGGAGCGGCTGGTGGAGCGGCGCCTGTCGCCCGGTCTGCTGTTCGAGCACGAGAACGTGGACGAGTTGAGCACGTTCCTGGCACGGGAACTGGAACTGACGGGCCAGGAAGGTGGCTGAGCGGCGGCGGCTGCCCGACCTGCCCACCGAGCCGGGACCGGAGTTCGCCGAGTTCCTTCGCAAGTCGGCGCAGATCCACGACGTCAAACTGGCGGCGCTGATCCCGAGGGAACTGTTCGAACCCCGGCTCGCCCGCGGTCTGCTGGGTTTCGCGGTCAGCGCCACGCTGTACGCCGGCGCGGTCGTCGGCGTGGCGTTCGTCCCGCACTGGTCGCTCTACCTGCCGCTGTGGCTGGTGGCCGGGTTGGGCGGCTGGGGCCTGCACAGCATCGCGCACGACTGCGGCCACGGGGCGTTCTCCCGGTCGCGCCGGCTGAACACGGTGATCGGGCAGATCGCGCTGCTGCCGCTGTGCTACCCGTTCCACGCCTGGCGGCACATCCACAACCTGCACCACGCCCACACGAACCACCTCGAACTGGACACCGACTGGCGGCCGATACCCGCCGAGACGTACGACCGGATGCCGCGGCACCGCAGGGTGCTGTACCGGGCGCTGCGCAGTTGGGCGGTGTTCGGCGGCACGGTCAACTACTGGGCGAGTTCGGCGTTCCGGCCCGGTTTCTTCCCGAAGCGGTCCATGCGCCGCGACGTCGGCTCCTCGATCCTCGTGGTGCTCGCCGTGCTGGTCCCCTATCTGACGTCGTTGACGTACTTCACCGGGTTCGCCGGCCTCCTGCGGTACTTCGCCGCGCCCTGGCTCGTGTCGTTCGCGTGGTTCAGCGTCGCGACGTTCATGCAGCACACCGCGCGGGACATCCCGTTCCTGCCGGCGCGGCACTGGACGCCGAACGCGGGGCGGCTGCTCGTGACGACCGACTACCGGTACCCGAGGTGGCTGCTGTTCCTCACGCACAACAACTCGCTGCACACCGCGCACCATGTGGCACCGATCGTCCCGTTCTACAACCTGCCGCGCGCCAGGGCCGCGCTGGACGCGGCCTATCCCGGCATGATCCGGGAACGGCGGCCGGGGATCCGGGCGCTGTGGGACGTCCTGCGGCACTGCCGCTACTACGACCCGAAGTCCGGCTTCTACCTGACCGCGGCCCGCC
>DATEPR010000002.1:0-5935 GCA_035273045.1 Pseudonocardiaceae bacterium
CGTGCACCATCGCCCTGGCGAACACGTCCGCCGCCGCCGCGCACAGCTTGTCCAGTTCGGCCGCCCGGGCCGGTTCGGCGAACGTGCCGGCCACCTCCGTCAACGGCCGGTTCCCGGTGGCCAGGGCGAACACCGTGTCACCGTCGAACATCCGGTGCGCCGGCCGCACCGCCCTGGTCAGGCCGTCCTGGCCGGCCATGGCGATCCGCCTGGCCTCCGCCTTGGTCAGCGCGGCGTCCACGGCGACCACGCCGATGGTCGTGTTCAGCGGAGCGGCACCGGAGTCGGGCAGCACACCGGGCCGGTCCGGCCAGGACACGCCGAACTCGCCGGCCAGCTCCAGATCGGCCGCCCACGGCCGGCCGCGCGGGTCGACGGCCTCACCGGCGGCGTTCGCCGCGACCAGCGCACCCACCACGGCACCCGAGTCGAGCACCACGCTGGCCGTGCCGACGCCGCCCTTGAGCGAGCCGAGCTTCGCCCCGGCGCCGGCACCCACGGTGCCCTGCGCGACCGCGCCCGACGTGGCGGATTCACATGCGGCGTAACCGAAATCGGCCGTCGGCCGGTTGCCCCACTCGCCGCGGGGCAGGTCGAACAGCACTGCCGCCGGCACGATCGGCACCACCTCGTGGGCCTGCTGGCCGACCGGGAAACCGTGCTTCCGCTCCCCCAGCCAGCGCATCACGCCGTCCGCCGCGGCCAGGCCGTAGGCGCTGCCGCCGCTCAGGCACACCGCGTGCACCCGGCTCACCACGTTCTCCGGCGCCAGCAGGTCGGTCTCCCGCGTGCCCGGCGCGCCACCGCGCCCGTCCACGCCACCGACGGCACCGTCCGGCACCAGCACCACGGTCGTCCCGGTGGCCCAGCCGTCGCCGAGCCGGTGGTGGTGGCCGACCGAAACGCCTGGCACGTCGGTGATCGCGTTGTGCGGTCCCGGCGCGCTCATTCGGACATCGCCTGGACCAGGCTCTCCTGCACCCAGGTCAGCCAGTGGTAGACCTCAAGGTGCGGTTCCCTGGGGTCGTCGTCCGGCAACTGGTCGGGCATGTCCTCGGACACGTCCAGCGCGGTGCCCAGGGCGAGTCGCACGTCGTTCAACGAGGCCAGCCAGGCGTCCGCCTGTTCGAGCGTCAACCGGATCTCGCCGCCGTCCGGTGGGCACGTGTCCAGCAGCACGCCGGCCACACCGGTCTTCAGTTCCAGCAGCTCCGGTTCGTGCAACGAGCGCAGCGCCGCCGCCGAGTTCTGGTCCTCCTGCGACGGTGCGTCGTCGTCCAGCCGGTGGAAGTCGGGCAGCAGCCGGGACAGGATCGGGTCGTCCGGCGCGGTGGACGGGCCGGTGCGGATGCCGGTCAGGTCGGCCAGTTCGTCCGTCGGGGCCTCCTCGGCCCTGACCTCAAGCATCTCCACGACCTGGCGGACCAGACCACGCACCAGCGCGGCCTCCTGCCGGTCGAAGACCGCGGTCAACTTGTCACCTCGGCGCCGCCAACCCCTCATCGGCCGGCACCCGTCCCGTAGCCGATCACGACGGGAATCATGACCGATGCGGTCAGCTCGTGCGCTGCATGGTCGCCCAGAGGCCGGCCGCGTGCAGCCGGGCGACGTCCGCCTCGACCTTGTCCTTGGACCCGGACGAGACGATCGCCTTGCCCTTGTGGTGCACGTCCAGCATCAGCTTGACGGCCTTGTCCCGGCCGTAGCCGAACAGCTTCTGGAACACATAGGTGACATAGGACATCAGGTTGACCGGGTCGTTCCAGACAACGGTCTGCCATGGCGTGTCCTCGACGCCCAGGTCGGCGCCACCCGGCTCAACCTGCGTCCGTTCCTGTTCGACGGGCGTGGTCATGTCCCTATGGTGGCACGCCGCCGGCTCGCCGTGTGATCCGCATCGGAAAGTTCGCCCGGTTTAGGCTGCCAACCATGAGCGCACCACGTGCGAGTACCGCGCTGCTCACGGACCATTATGAGCTGACCATGCTGGCCAGCTCATTGGCTGACGGCAGTGGCCACCGTCCGTGTGTGTTCGAGGCGTTCGCCCGGCGGCTGCCGGCCGGCCGCCGGTACGGCGTGGTCGCCGGAACCGGCCGGCTGCTGGACGCGATCAGCCGTTTCCGGTTCGGCGGCGAGGAGATCGACCGGCTGGCGGCCAGTGGCGTCGTCGACGCGACCACCCTGGACTGGCTGGCGAACTACCGGTTCGGCGGGGACGTGGACGGCTACCCCGAGGGTGAGCTGTACTTCCCCGGCTCGCCGCTGCTCACCGTGCGCGCGAGTTTCGCCGAGGGCGTGCTGCTGGAAACCCTTGTGCTGTCGGTGCTCAACCACGACTCGGCCGTCGCGTCCGCCGCGGCCCGCATGGTCAGCGCGGCCAACGGCCGGCCGATCATCGAGATGGGCTCGCGCCGCACCCACGAACTCGCGGCTGTCGCCTCGGCCCGCGCCGCCTACCTGGCCGGTTTCGCGTCCACGTCCAACCTGGAAGCCGGCCGCCGGTACGGCATTCCGACGACGGGCACGTCCGCGCACGCCTTCACCCTGCTGCACGACTCGGAGGAGCAGGCGTTCCGCGGCCAGGTGGACGTGCTCGGCCCGGACACCACGCTGCTGGTGGACACCTACGACATCACCGAGGGCATCGCCACCGCGATCAAGGTGGCCGGCACCGGGTTGCGGGCGATCCGGATCGACTCCGGTGAGCTCGGCGTGCTGGCCAGGCACGCCCGCGACCAGCTGGACTCGCTGGGCGCCCGGAACACGCGGATCGTGGTGTCCGGTGACCTGGACGAGTTCGCCATCGCGTCGCTGCGGGCCGAGCCGGTGGACGCCTACGGCGTCGGCACGTCGCTGGTGACCGGCTCCGGCGCGCCCACCGCGGGCATGGTGTACAAGCTGGTCGAGGTGGCCGGCAGGCCGGTGGCGAAACGGAGCTCGCACAAGGAGTCCAAGGGCGGCCGGAAGGCGGCGCTGCGCCGGCACAAGGAAACCGGCACCGCGCTGGAAGAGGTCGTCTACGCCGTGGCCGGCGCCGGCCCGGAGCGCGGCGAGTACGACCAGGAACTGCCGATCCCGCTGATCCGCGGTGGTGAGATCGTGCCGGACGTGCCCACCCTGGCGGAAGGCCGGGAACGGCTGCGGAAGGCACTGGTCAGCGTGCCGTGGGAGGGCCTGAAACTGTCCCACGGCGAGCCGGCCGTTCCCACCACCTTCACGTAGGAGGAGTCCTCGATGGCCACCGCACTGATCGTCGTCGACGTGCAGAACGACTTCTGCGAAGGCGGTTCGCTCGCGGTCACCGGCGGCGCCGCCGTCGCCGCCGCGATCTCGGCGCACCTGGCCACCACGCCGTACGACCAGGTGGTGGCGACCCGCGACTACCACACCGACCCCGGCAGCCACTTCAGCGACCACCCGGATTTCGTGGCCACGTGGCCGGTGCACTGCGTGCGCGGCACGGCGGGCGCGTCGTTCCACCCGGAACTGGACGTGGCGCCGGTGGCGGCGGTGTTCTCCAAGGGTGAGCACGCCGCCGCGTACTCCGGGTTCGAGGGCACCACCGGTGACGGCACTCCGCTCGCCGAATGGTTGCACAAGCATGAGGTGGACCGGGTGGACATCGTCGGCATCGCCACCGACCACTGTGTGCGGGCCACGGCGGTGGACGCCGCCCGCACCGGCCTACGCACCACGGTCCTGCTCGACCTCACCGCGGGCGTCGCACAGTCCACAGTGGATGATGCGTTGACCGAGATGGACCAGGTGGGTGTGACGCTGATCGGCTCACCGAGGGTCGGCGGACCGGCGTAGCGGCAGCATCTCCAGGGCGCGACGACCACCTCGATGACGGAATGGGACGTGTGACAATCCCGTCATGCTGATCAGATCAGCCCAACACGCGGACTGGCCGCACATCTGGCCGTTCTTCCAGCGGATCGTCCTCGACGGCGAGACCTACGCCTATCCGGAGGATCTGACCGAGACCACCGCCGAGCCGTACTGGATGGCCGAACCCCCAGGTCAGACGGTAGTCGCCGTGGACGGCGACACGGTGCTGGGCACGGCCACGATGGGCCCGAACCGGCCCGGCCGGGGCGCGCACGTGGCCACGGCCAGCTTCATGGTCGATCCGGCGAACCAGGGCAAAGGCGTCGGCCGTGCGCTCGGCGAACATGTGGTCCGGTGGGCGCGCGATTCCGGTTACCACGCCATCCAGTTCAACGCAGTGGTTCAGACCAACGTGGCGGCGGTGGCGTTGTGGCGCTCGCTGGGCTTCGAGATCTTGGCCACCGTCCCCGAAGCGTTCAACCACCCGAAGCACGGCCTGACCGGCCTACACGTCATGTACCAGTTGCTGCGCCACTGACCGAGGTCGGTTCCGCCGAGCCGACAGGTGGATAAGAGTGTCGCCAGGAGTCGGCTAGCTGGCTACACTCTTATCCATGTCGGCCGCCCTGGATGACCTGCCTGCCACGTTCACCACCCACGGCGCTCGTGACCTGGGCTGGCACCCACGCGACCTCTACCACCTCCGCGACAGCGGGGACGTGTACGAGTTGTCCCGTGGCGTCTACCGCAGGGCGGACGCTCCCACGCCGAGTTGGCCCGACCTGCTCGCGGTCGGAACCCGCATTCCGAGAGGGATTGTCTGCTGTGTGTCAGCCCTCGTCGTCCATGGCCTGACGGACGAGATCCCAGGCGCTGTCCAGGTCGCGGTCGCGCGAACCCAACGGCCTCCACGGATCGATCATCCGCCTGTCGAGGTGTTCCGCTTCGCGGACGACACATTCGAACTCGGGCTGTCGTCGGTCGAGGTCGCGCCGGGTGAATCCACGCGAATCTACAGCGCGGAACGCACCGTCATCGACATGATGAGACTGCGCCGAAGGCTGGGCGAGCTCCTGGCATTGGGAGCACTCAGGCGCTATCTGCGTCGACGCAACGCACGTCCGGGCGAGTTACTGAGCATGGCTCGGTCGTTGAATGTCCTCGGTCCGGTACGTATGGCATTGGATGTGGCCAGCGCGGAATGAATCGTCCGACGAACGACACGCCTGGTGGTCGGGCGTACCTGGAGTTGCGGAATCGGGCGCGGCGAGAACGTCGCAGCACACAGGAATTGTTGACGCTGTACGTCCTGGAACGGTGGCTTGCGAGACTGGCGATATCGCCGTATGCCGATACGTTCGTGCTCAAGGGTGGGATGTTGTTGGCTGTGCTCGACGCGCGGCGGCCGACCTCGGACGTCGACCTCCTGGCACGCCGATTGCCCAACGACGATGTCGCCGTCATCGCATGTGTCCGTGATGTGGCCCGGACAACCGGTGGTGAGGAGGACGGGGTCGAGTTCCTGGTCGACACCGTCTCCGCGCAACCGATCCGGGAGGGGGATCGGTATGCCGGAACGCGTGTTTCGATGACAGCTCGCGTCTCGACCGCCACGGTCAAACTGAAACTGGACATCAACTTCGGCGATCCGGTCACGCCGGATCCGCAACGCATCAAGTTTCCGTCGCAGCGTCCTGGCCGAGCGCCGACGCCGCTGTTCGGTTATCCGATCGAAACGGTGCTCGCCGAAAAGATCAGCACGGCTGTCGCTCTGGGCGAGGCGAACACGCGGATCCGTGACTATGTCGACCTCTATACACTCACCGGTCGTCACGAACTCTCGTACACTTCTGTGCACGCCGCACTCGACGCGACCGGCGGCCACCGCGGTGTCCGGCTGGTTCCGTTGTCTGATGTCATCGGCGATTTCGCCACGGTCCGGCAGAACGCATACGGCGCATTCCGCCGCCGACTCGGGCCCGACGGGGAGCACCTCCCGGCCGAACTCACCGAGATCGTCCTCGCGGTTGAGGCATTCGTCGATCCGTTGGTCACCGGTGACGTCGGCCAGGGTCGGTGGGTACCCACGGACCGGCGCTGGGAG
>DATEPR010000003.1:0-8141 GCA_035273045.1 Pseudonocardiaceae bacterium
TCCTCGACCTCCGGACCGGCGATGTTGTAGCCGGAGGACACGATCATGTCGTCGTTGCGCGCCAGGTAGTGCAGGTAGCCGTCCTCGTCCTCGACGAACGTGTCACCGGTGAGGTTCCAGCCGTCCTGCACGTACACCGCCTGGCGGTCGTCGGCGAGGTAACGGCAGCCGGTCGGGCCCTTCACCGCCAGCCGGCCGGGTGTCCCGGCCGGCACCGGTTGGCCGTCGGCGTCCAGCAGCGCCGTCCGGTAGCCGGGGACGGCCTTGCCGGTGGCGCCCGGCCTGATGTCGTCGTCGGCCGCGGACACGAAGACGTGCAACATCTCGGTCGAGCCGATGCCGTCGATCAGGCGCAGCCCGGTGGCCTCGAAGAACGCCCGCCAGGTCGCCTCCGGCAGGTGCTCGCCCGCGGACACCACGCGCCGCAGGCTGCGCAGGCCGGCGGCCCGGCCGGAACGGAGCATGGCGCGGTACGCGGTTGGCGCGGTGAAGCACACCGACACCTCGTTGGCCTCGATGACGTCGGCCAGTTCGTCCGGGGTCGCCTTCTCGATCAGCAGTGTCGCGGCGCCGGCCCGCAACGGGAACAGCAGCAGGCCGCCCAGCCCGAAGGTGAACGCCAGCGGTGGCGTGCCGCTGAACACGTCGTCGGCCACCGGCCGGACGACGTGCCGGGAGAAGGTGTCGGCGACGGCGAGCACGTCGCGGTGGAAGTGCATGGTGGCCTTGGGCCGGCCGGTGGTGCCGGACGTGAACGCCAGCAGCGCCACGTCGTCGGCGAACGTGTCCACCGCGGCGAAGTCGTCGGGCACGCCGGCGATCCGGGCGGTGAGATCGGCGGAGTCGGCGCCGCCGAACGTGACCACGGGCGCGCCGGCGAGATCGGCGGCCACCAGGTCGTCGGCGAACCGCGCGTCGCACAGCGCCAGGTCGGGCCGGCTGATCCCGGCGATGGCGGTCAGTTCGGCCGGCCGCAGCAGCGGCATCGTCGCCACGGCCACCGCGCCCGCCTTGACCACGGCCAGCCAGCACGCGGCCAGCCACGGATTGTTGGGGCCGCGCAACA
This sequence comes from Pseudonocardiaceae bacterium, assembly GCA_035273045.1. GTDB lineage: Bacteria > Actinomycetota > Actinomycetes > Mycobacteriales > Pseudonocardiaceae > DATEPR01. The sequence continues at coordinate 1,067 of DATEPR010000003.1, forward strand.
GTACGCGGTTGCCGGGCACGACACCGAACCGCTCGGTGAGGACGCGGGCGATCCGGTTGACCGTCGAGCGCAGTTCGCCGTAGGTCCAGCACTGCCCGTCCGGGGTGAGCAGGCAACGCCGGCCCGGGCCGAGCCGGTCGGTCACGGCGTCCAGCAGTTCCACGACACAGTTCAGCCGCTCGGGATAACGCAGTTCGGGCAGTTCGGTGATGAACTCCGGCCACGTCTGGAGGGGTGGCAGGTGGTCCCGACAGAAGGTGTCCACATGAGCTGAGGGACCCAGCCCTCTGGCCTGCACTGTCATGGCCCAAGTATTCGCTTTTCGTGACGACAGTCAAGGTCACGACAGGTCAGAGCACGGCGAAGCCCTGCACCTCCACCAGCGCCTCCGCGTCCCACAGCCGCGCGACGCCGATACCGGCCATCGCCGGATAGTCGTTGCCCACCAACCGCCGCCACACCTCGCCGAGTTCCCGGGAGTGCGCCCGGTAGTCGTCCATGTCCACCACGTAGACGGTGACGCTGGCCAACTGGTCCGGCGTGCCACCGGCCGCGCTCAGCGCGGCCAGCAGATTCGCCAGCGCCCGCTCGAACTGCGCGACCACGTCCGAGCCGACGATCCGGCCGTCGGCGTCCAACGCGGTCTGGCCGGCGAGGAACACGGTGGTCCCGCGACCCACCACGGCGTGCGAGAAACCCCGTGGCCTGCCCAACTCCGGCGGATTCACCCGCTGCACGGTCACTGCACCGCACCTCCGTCCACAGTGATCGCCTGACCGGTCACCGCCGCGTTGCCGACGCAGAACCACACCGCGTCGGCCACCTCGTCCGGTTCGATCAGGCGACCGATGGGCTGCTTGCGTTCCAGGATCCGCCGGGCCTCGTCGGCGTCCCGGCCGGAACGGGCGGCGATGTTCGCGACCGTCTGCTCGGTCATCGGCGTGTCCACGTAACCGGGACACACCGCGTTGACCGTGATCCCCGTTCCGGCGAGTTCGGCCGCCGCCGAACGGACCAGCCCCAGCACGCCGTGCTTGCTGGCGGTGTAGGCGGCGACATAGGGCTCGCCGACCCGGGCCGCGGTGGACGCGATCACCACGATCCGGCCCCAACCGCGCTCCCGCATGGCAGGCACGGCCCGGCGGACGCAGCGGAACGGCGCGGTGAGGTTCAGGTCCAGCATGTGCTGCCAGTCGGCGTCCGTGGTGCGCTCCAACCGGGCCGAGTGGCCCGCTCCCGCGTTGGCCACCAGCACCTCGACCGGTCCCCATTCCCGCGCCACGGCGTCGTACACGGTGTCGACGGATTCGGTGGTGGTGATGTCGGCCGGCACCACCATGGTGGGGCCGGCGCAGCCGGCGGCGGTCTCGTCCAGTTGGGCGCGATCGCGGGCGGTGAGCGCGACCCGCAGGCCCTCGTCGCTCAGCCGCCGCGCGATCGCCCGGCCGATCCCGCGGCCGGCGCCCGTCACCAGTGCCACCTGGGTCATCGGCCGCCGGCCATGCCGTTGGTGGTCCGCGCGACCTCCAGTGCCGCGCGGACATCGTCCAGTGTGCCGCAACCGAGCCGGTTCGGCACGACGATCGTCATGTCAGCGTCCCTCCCAGCGGGGTGGGCGGTGTTCGTTGAAGGCGGCGTGGAACTCCGCGTGGTCCCTGGTGGTCATCAGCAGCGCCTGGGTCATCGCGTCCAACTCCATCGACGGACCCATCGGCATGTCCATCTCCCTGGTGAGCAACGATTTGGTCTGGGCGAACGCCAGAGTCGGGCCGCCGGCGAGCGTGGCGGCCAGATCGGCGACCGCGCCGTCCAGTTCGTCGTCGCCGACCAGGCGGGTGACCAGGCCGTAGCGGTCGGCGGTGGCGGAGTCGATGGTGCCGCCCAGCATCAGCAGTTCGGTGGCCCGGCCCAGGCCGACGACGCGGGGCAGCAGGTACGCGGCGCCCATGTCGCCACCGGACAGCCCCACCTTGGTGAACAGGAACGCGAACCGGCCGGACGTGCTGACCACACGGAAGTCCGACGCGAGCGCGACGACGGCACCGGCGCCGGCCGCGATGCCGTGGATCGCCGTGATGATCGGGATCGGGCACTCACGCATCGCGCGGATCACGTCACCGGTCATCTTGGTGAACCGCATCAGGTCGCGCGGCTCCATCCGGATGAGCTCGCCGATGATCTCGTTGACGTCGCCGCCACCGCAGAAGCCGCGGCCCTCGCCGCGGATCACCAGCACGCGCACGTCCTGGTGGTGCGGCAGTTCGCCGAGCAGGTCGCGCAGGTCGGCGTAGCTTTCGAAGGTCAGGGCGTTGAGCTTGTCCGGGCGGTCCAGCGTCACCGTGGCCACGCCGTCGGCCTTGGCGAAGCGGAAGTGCCGCCAGTCCCGGGTGAGCGCCGGTGAGGCGTGGAATCGGTAGGTCACGTTCGCCAACCATACAGCCGATCAACCGGCGCCGCGGCCATTGTGGACGGCTATGCTGGCGTCGATGGACGAGCCACGGAGGACCACGTTGCGGTCCGTGGGACGGGAACGGCTCGCCGACCGCGTGGCGGCCGAGATCCGCGAGTACATCCGGGCCAACGAGCTGCGGCCCGGCGACCGGCTGGCCCCGGAACGGGTGCTCATGGCGGAGTTGGGCGTGGGCCGCTCGTCGGTGCGGGAGGCGCTGCGGGCGCTGTCCGCGCTGGGCCTGATCGAGGTCCGCCAGGGCGACGGCATGTACGTGCGGGCGCCGGTCGACGGCCCGCCGCGGGCGCTGTTCGACGTCCGGGAACGGCACGCGCTGCGCAATCTCGTGGAGACCCGGCTGGGCATCGAGTTCGCCGCCGTCACGGCCGCCGCGACGCGGTCGTCCGCCGACGACCTGGCGCGGTTGCAGGCCGTGCTGGACCAGCAGGCGATCGACCTGGCCGGTGCCGACTACGACTGGGAGCCGCTCGCCTTCGAACTGGCCGTGGTCGAGCTGACCGGCAACAGCTGGCTGTACGACATCGAGGTCAAGCTGGCCGAGGCGTGGCGGTCGCTGTCCGGTGACCTGCGCGCCACGATCGGCCGGCACCACGAATGGCACGCCGAGCACAACGCCATCCTCGCGTCCATCCGCAACGGCAACGTGACCCAGGCGCAGCGCTTGGTCATGGCCCACCTGAGCCTGGACCGGGTGGAGGAGGACCTGGCCGCGCAGGCGAAACCGGCCCGCCGCCGTACCGTCAGCGGACCGCGCTAGCCCGCAGCCCGGCCCGATCGACCTTGCCCGTGCTGGTCCGGGGCAACGCATCGACGTAGACCACCGACCGCGGCACCGCGTGCGCACCGACCCGCCGCCGCACGGCGTCCCGCAACGCCTGGGTCAACTCCTCGTCCGGCACCACATCCGGCCGCAGCCGGACGTGGGCCGCCACCACCTCACCCCGCGCCGCGTCGGGCACGCCGATCACCGCGCACTCGGCGACCGCCGGGTGCGCCAGCAGCGCCGACTCGATCTCGGCCGGCCCCAACCGGTAGCCGCCGGTCTTGATGAGGTCGTCGTCCCGGCCGTGGAAGAACAACTGGCCCGACTCGTCGGCGTGTGCCGTGTCGCCGGTGAGCAGCCAGCCGTCGCGGACCGTGGCGGCCGTCGCCGCGTCGGCCCGCCAGTAGCGCAACATGCACACCGGATCGTCGGCCCGCACGGCGATCTGCCCCGCCACGCCCGCCGGCACCGGCCGCAGCCTCTCGTCCAGCACCGCGACCGTGTGGCCGGGATACGGCCGGCCCAGTGCCGCCGCGTCCAGCGGGCCGAGCAGCGTGGAGTGGCCGACCAGCGCGTTGGCCTCGGTCTGGCCGTAGGCGTTGTTCAGGGTGGCGTGCATGGCTTGCCTGGTCCACCCGGCCAGTTCCGGTTCCACCGCCTCGGCGCCGGTGACCAGGCAGCGCACCCGCAGGCCGGCGGTGTCGCCGGTGAGCCGCCCGCTGTCGCGCAGCAGCCGCAACGCGGTCGGCGGGAACAAGCCCACCGAGACGCCGTGCTCGCGCAGCACCGCGATCACCCGCTGCGGGTCGAACCTGGCCTGCCGGTAGGCCACCACCGGTATGCCGTGTGCGAGCGGCACCAGCAGGCCGAGCAGCAGGCCGCCGGCCCACGCCCAGTCGACCGGGCTGTAGGCCACGTCGTCCGCGCGCACGCCGTCCAGCGCGTAGCTGATCGCGTGGTGGCCGAGCAGCACCCGGTGCCCGTGCAGCACGCCCTTCGGCTTGCCGGTGGTGCCCGACGTGTACATCAGCAGCGCGGCCGAACCGGGATCGGTGTCGGCCATGACCGGCCGGTCCGGTGGGCGCCCGGTGGGCAGGCCGTTTCTGGTCGGGATCAGGTCGGCGCCGACCGTGCCGGCCAGTTCCGCGTCGTCCGCCGTGCCTTCGGCGATCAGCACCCTGGGTTCGCTGTCGGTGACGCGGTGGCGCAACCCGTCCTCGCCGAGCACGGTGGACAGCGGCACCACCACCAGCCCGGCGCGCAGCCCGGCGAGCACGCACACCGCCATGTCCACGCTCTGCGACAGCTTCACCGCGACCCGGTCACCGGGCCGGCAACCCAGGTCCACCAACAGGTACCGGGCCAGCGCGGCGGACGCGGCGGCCAGTTCGCCGAACGTCGTGGTCCGCACGCCGAGCACGGCGGGCCGGTCGGCGGGTGCGCGCAGGCAGTCGGCCGCGATGTTGTAGCGGTCGATCGCGGGCCAGGTGAACGACCTCCGGGCGGTGTCCCAGTCCCGGCCGGTGCCGGCCAGATCGGCGAGTCCGATCATCGGTCCTCGATCCCCAGTTCCCGCAGCACCTGCTCGGTGTGCTCGCCCAACCCCGGCGGCGGCAGCCGGACCGAACCGGGTGTGCCGGACAGCCGGACCGGCACCCCGGTGACCCGCAGCGGCCCCGCGTGGTGCGCCACCTCGACGACCATCCCGTTGTGCCGCACCTGCGGATCTGCGAACAGCTCGGCGTAGTCGTTGACCGGGCCGACGATCACGTCGTTGGCCCACAGCACGTCCAGCGCGTCCCGCCGGTCGCGGGCGCCGAGGAAGCCGGCGATGATCTCGTCGAGCGCGGCCCGGTTGGCCAGCCGCGCGTCGTTGGTGCGGTAGGCGTCGTCGTCGGCCAGTTCCGGCCGGCCCAGCGCGCGGCACAGGTTGGCGAAGAACTTGTCGTTGTAGCAGGCCAGATGCACGTACCTGCCGTCGGCGCACCGGTAGGCGTCGTACGGCGCGTACCAGTCGATGGTGTTGCCGCTGCGCGGTTGCTGCTCGCCCAGCAAGAAGTACTGCCCGGTGTACGGGGCCTGGATGTGCACCAGCCCGTCGATCAGCGCGACGTCCACCTGCTGCCCGCGGCCGGTCCGCTCCCTGCTGTGCAGCGCGCTCACCGCGCCGAACGCGGCCAGCAGCGAGCACACCGCGTCGCCCACCGGTGCCCCGGACTTCAGCGGCGGCCCGCCGGCCAGGCCGGTGACGGCCATCAGGCCACTGAGCGCCTGGGCCACCGGGTCGATGCCGGGACGGCCGGCGTACGGCCCGGTCGACCCGTACGCGGACACCGACACCGAGATCGCCCTGGGATTGCGGGCGCTCACCGTCTCGTGGTCCAGGCCGAGCCGGCGGCGGGCGCTGGGCCGCAGGTTGTCCACCACGATGTCGGCCCAGCGCACCAACCGGTCCAGCACCCGCTGGCCGTGCTCGGTGCGCAGGTCCGCGACGATGCCCCGCTTGTTGCGGTTCACGCCGACGAACACGCCGCTGTCGTCACCGCGCCTCGGGCCGAGCCTGCGGGTCTCGTCACCGTTCGGCGGTTCCAGCTTGATGACGTCGGCGCCCATGTCGCCGAGCAGCGTCGCGCAGTAGGGTCCGGCGAACATCGACGCGACGTCGAGCACCCGCACGTCGTCCAGCGCGCCCATGCTCACCACGCCCGCAGGCCGAGTTGCTTGGCCACGATGCCGCGCTGGATCTGCGACGGGCCACCGGCGACGGTCGCGATCACCGAGTCGGTGTAGTGCATCGTCAGCGGGCGTTCGGTGATGTAGCCGTGGCCGCCGTGCAACTGGATCGCGGTCCGGGTGGCGTCGGCGTACAGCTCGCTGGACGCGACCTTGGCCATGGACGCCTCCGCCACGTAGTCGAGGCCCGCGTCGCACAGCGCGCCGCCGTGCCGCACCAGCAGGCGGGCCGCCTCGGCGCGGGTGAACAGGTCCACCAGCGGCTGGGACACCGCCTGGAAGTCACCGATCCGCTGGCCGAACTGCTCGCGTTCCTTCACGTGCCGCAACGTGTCCGCGAGCACCTGGAGTGTCGCGCCGACGAAACCGGCGGCGATCACCAGCCGTTCCAGCGGCAGTTCCGCGCCGAGCGCCCGCCACGCGGTGTTCTCCGCGCCGATCCGGTCGGACACCGGGATCATCACGTCGTCCAGGAACACCTCGTAGGTGCCGGTGATGTTGCGGCCCAGCATCGGCAGCCGGGACAGGGTGACGCCCGGCGTGTGCGGGTCGAGCAGCAACATGCTGATGCCCGCGTGCTTGCGGACCGTGGGATCGGTGCGCACGTAGAGCTGGATCAGCGTGCCCGGCAGGCCGGCCGCCTCGCAGAACGTCTTCTGGCCGTTGACCACGTAGTGGTCGCCCTCGCGCCGCGCGGTGGTGCGCAGCGCGGCGGCGTCCGAACCGGACTCCGGCTCGGTGATGCCGATGGACAGCCGGCGCTCCCCGCTCATCAGCGCCGGCACCAGCCGCGCCCGCTGTTCCTCGGTGCCCTGGCTGATGATCGTGCGCAGGCCGGACGCGGTGAGGCTGTAACAGGCGACCAGATCGGTGCTGCCCCGGCCCAGTTCCTCGGCTACGACAAGGAGTTCGGCCGCGCCGCCACCGGAACCGCCGGCCGGCTCGGGAATCCCGATGCCGTACCAGCCGAGCTCGGCGATCCGGTCGAACACCTCCTTCGGGTACGTCCCCGCGCGGTCCCATTCCAGGCAGCGCCACTGGCTGCATTCCTTGTGCACGAACCGGCGGACGGACTCGCGCAGGCTCGCGGTCTCGTCCGGCTCGATCAC
>DATEPR010000004.1:0-10128 GCA_035273045.1 Pseudonocardiaceae bacterium
CGACGGCCAGCCCAGGACGCTGGACGAGATCGGCCAGGTGTACGGGGTGACCCGGGAGCGCATCCGGCAGATCGAGTCCAAGACGATGTCCAAGCTGCGCCACCCGTCCCGGTCCCAGGTGCTGCGCGACTACCTGGACTAAAGAGACAAACCTGAGCCCCGGCCCGGATGTCCGGCCGGGGCTCAGGCGTGTCCGGACCGGGGCGGAAATGGCGAAGTCCGAGACGGATCCGGCCGCGTTCTCTCAGGGCGAACCACTCCGCACGGCAGGAGAAATGGTGACCCGGCTCACGAATCGCCGGTGTGGCGGGCCGCGTTTGTGCTGGTAGCGGGCTACGCGGCGGAACGATCAGCGGTGATTCGCTGCGACATCCGGGTACACCGTGACGGGACGGCGCCCGCAACGGCGCGGGAACACTTGCCAACCCCCGGGCGTCTGCAAGAGTGGAAGCAGCGAACGCGAAGGGACAGCACCATCCGGTGCCCGACCTACGTGATCGTGGCCGGAAGTGGCACCGGTGTCCTGGTGCCGGGACGGAGGGAGAACTCCATGACGACAACGCTCGCCCGCCCCGAATTGACCGCTGCCGACCGTTGCGACCGTTGTGGCGCGGCTGCCCGCGTACGGGCCGTGCTGGCATCGGGCGGCGAACTGCTGTTCTGCGGGCACCACGCCCGCCAGCACGAGAGCAGGCTTCGCGAGCTCGCGGCGGAGCTGCAGCAAGACTGACCGGCCACTGCCGGCGGGTGCCGGCACGTACGAGAGCCACCGAGGGCGGGACCGCACGGTCCCGCCCTCGCGGCGTATGCGGGCCGCCGCTACAGCCCCAGATTGGCCAGCACCGGCTCGAAGGCCAGTTCGGCGGCGCCCAACAGCTTGGCGTCCGAACCGAGCGACGACGTGACGACGAGCGTGCCGCCCAGCGCCCTGCTGACCAGGCTCCGCTCCCGCACCACCCGCCCGACATGGTCGACCAGGGCGTCCGGCAGGGCGGTGAACAGGTCACCCAGCACCACCAGTTGCGGGCACACCAGGTTCACCACGTTGCACAGACCCACGGCCAGCCATTCGGCGAACTCGCCGAGCAGGTCCAGCACCTGGTCCGGGTGACCGGCCAGGGTGCGCAGTTCGGCCACGATGGCCCCGCGCGGCGACTCCTCCGGCATGCCCAGGGCCCGGCTCAGGGCGCGCTCGCCGACCTCGGTCTCCCAGCAGCCCCGGCAGCCGCAGTAGCACTGCCGGCCGTCGTGCCGGACCACCATGTGCCCGATCTCGCCGACGTAGCCGCCGCTGCCGCGCAGCGACACGCCGCTGGAGATGACCCCACCGCCGATGCCGATGTCGGCCGCGACGTACACCACGTCGGAGGCGTTGCGGGCGGCGCCGCGCAGGTGTTCGGCCAGGGCGCCGAGTTCGGCGTCGTTGCCCACGTGCACCGGCAGGTGCAGCGCCCGGCTCAGCCACTCCCCCAGCGGCACGTCGGTCCAGTGCAGGTTGGGCGCCTCGTGCACCAGGCCGTCGGCGCGGCGCACCACCCCGGGCAGCGACACCCCGGCGGCGACCACGGGCACGGCCAGGTCGGCGATCAGCAACTGGCTGCTGTCCACGATCTTGGTGAACACCTCGCGGGGTGACCGGGTCGACGGTCGCAGGCTCCAACTGGACCGGGACATGATCTGGCCGCCGATGCCGATCAGCGCCACCGCCACCTGCTCCACCCGGATGTCCACGGCCAGCACCACGGCCGCCTGCGGCTGCGGCAGCACCAGCAGGGACGGCCGGCCGGCGCCGCTGCGCCTGGCCGGCACCCGTTCCGCGACGACCCCGTCCTCGGCCAGGCCGTCCACCAGGGTCTTGATGGTGCTGCGGTTGAGCCCCAGCTCCACGGCCAGATCGGCACGGGTGCAGGGGCCCTCCACGTGCAGCCGACGCAGCAGGGCGGCCCGGTTGTGCCGGCGCACCTCGTCCGGTCGAGTGCCGGCGGTGGGCGAACTGGTCAACCTGGGCCGCCCCCCTGCCTGTTCCGCGGTCAGTGGGCCGTCCTCAGCGGGTCGAGGCCCGCCGGCGCGACAGCGCGTCGACCGTGGCCGCGATCAGCAGGACCAGACCGGTGATGATGTTCACCTGCGCGGCCTGGAAGCCGAGCAGGCCGAGCCCGTTCTGCACGATCGCCAGCACGGCGCCGCCGAGCACCGCGTCCCGCAGCCGGCCGCGGCCGCCGAACAGCGACGTGCCGCCGATGACGGCGGCGCCGACCGCGAACAGCAGCGTGTTGCCGTTGCCGGCGTTGCCGTCCACCTCGCCGATCTTCGAGCTGTAGACGATGGCGCCGATCGCCGCGACGGACGAGCAGATCACGAACACGCTCATCCGGATCTTGTCCACGTTGATGCCGGCGCGCAGCGCCGCCTCCCGGTTGCCGCCGACCGCGTAGATGTGCCGGCCGTAGCGGGTCCGGTCCAGCACGAACGTGCCGACGACCAGCAGCACCAGGATGATCGGCACCACGTAGGGCACGCCGGCGATGGTGGTCAGCGTCGGGTTCGGCGACCGGTTGAGCGTGAGCAGGTACGTGGCCGCCGCGCCGGGCACCAGGACCAGCAACACCTTGACGGTGATTAGGGTGGTCGGCTGGGCGACCAGTCCCTTGCGCAACCGTCCGAAGTGGCGCCACAGCACCACGGCCGCGTAACCGCCACCGCCGATGACGAGCAGGATCCAGCTGCCGATCGTGTTCAGGTTGCCGTTGGCGACGTCGAACAGCACCTGACTCTGCCGGATGGACAGTTCGCCCGCGTTGCCGATCAGCAGCAGGATCACGCCGTACCAGGCGATGAACAGCGCCAGGGTGACCACAAAGGACGGCATGCCGATCTTGGACACCAGGAAGCCGGTCAGGCTGCCGATGCCGACGCCGACGCAGACGGCGAGCAGCATCTCCACCCAGGGGTTGGGTGCCGGACCGATCAGCATGATGACCGCGGCCACCGCGGCCAGCACCGCGCCCGGCCAGATCCGTTGCAGTCCGGACAGGAGCGCGGCCAGCAGCAGGACGATGACGAACCCGTAGAAGACGGTGTTGCCCATCCCGCCGAGCAGATTGCCGTTCTGGTTCAGGTGCAACGCCAGCACGGCCGCGGTCAGGCCGGATGCCGTGCCCGCGGACAGGTCGATCTCGCCGAGCAGCAGCACCGGCACGATGCCCATCGCGATGATCGTCTCGCCGGCGCCCTGGGACATCAGGTTGGCGAGGTTGTTCAGGGTGAAGAAGTTGCCGGACAGGGCGGTGAAGATGACGAGCAGGATCACCAGTCCGGCCACGGCGGGCAGCGGGCCGAGCTCGCCGCCGCGCAGCCGGCGGCCGTAGTCGCGGATCGCCTCACCGGTCGACAGCGACGTGGTGTCGATGCCGAAGTCGGAGATGACCGTGTCCTGGGTCGCCGTGCCCACGCCGGACGGCGACCGGTCGGTCGGTGTGGTGGAGCTGTCGTTCATGGTGGTTCCTCACGCTGGTTGACCGGTTGTGGTGCGGGTGGGCGGTCGCGGGTCAGACCGCGGCGACGTCCGGGCGGGCCAGGCCGAGGTCGCCGGACCGGCCGGAGGTGATCAGCTCGACGACCTGGTTGTTGGTCAGGTCCTTGGTGGGCAGTTGCGCCGCCATCCGGCCCAGGAACAGGGTCGCGATCCGGTCGGACACCTCGAACACGTCGTTCATGTTGTGGCTGATCAGCACCACGCCGAGGCCCTGCTCGGCGAGCCGGCGGACCAGGTCGAGCACCTGCCGGGTCTGGGCGACGCCCAGCGCGGCCGTCGGCTCGTCGAGCAGCACCACCTTGCTGTTCCACAGCACCGACTTGGCGATGGCCACGGTCTGCCGCTGGCCACCGGACAACGAGGACACCAGCGTCCGCACGGACTTCACGGTCCGCACCGACAGGGACGCCAGCGTCCGGCGGGCCGCCAGTTCCATCGCGGCCTCGTCCAGCAGCCCGTTCTGGGTGTGTTCCCGGCCGAGGAACATGTTCTGCACGATGTCCAGGTTCTCGGCCAGCGCCAGGTCCTGGTAGACGACCTCGATGCCGAGCTGGGCCGCCTCCTTCGGGTTGTGCACGTGCACCGGCCGGCCCTCGAACAGGATCTCCCCGCTGTCGACGTTGTGGATGCCGGCGATGCACTTGACGAGGGTGGACTTGCCGGCGCCGTTGTCGCCGACCAGCGCGGTCACCTCACCGGCCCGCACGGTGAGGTCCACGTCGTGCAGGACGTGGACCGGGCCGAAGCTCTTGTTGATGCCGCGTAGTTCGAGGATCGGCTCGTTCACGGCGGACCTCCACGGAAAGTCGGGCAACGCTGTCCGGCGCACCGGACAGCGTTGTCGGCGGTTGTCAGCGTGATTGTCGGCACTCCGGTCGCCGGCGCACGCCGGTTCGCATCGTGCCAGGTGGGATGCCGTGGCGGGACCCGGTGCGGTCGTAGCCCCGCCACGGCGAGTCCTGGGATCAGGAGATGCCCTGCTGCGTGCACACCGAGGCGGCCGCACCGACGCAGATGTCGCTCGCCTTGACGTAGCCCTGGTCGACGACGGTCTTCACGTTGTCCTTCGTGATGGAGATCGGGGTGAGCAGGACCGACTTGACGTCGCGGTTGGCCGTCGGGTCGTGCGAGGTCTGGTTCGCGATCTGGTTGGCGACCGTGGTGTTGCCCTTGGCCAGTGCCAGCGCCAGTTCGGCGGAGGCGTTGGCCTCCAGCTTCTCCGGCTTGAACACCGTCGAGTACTGCTGGCCCTCCAGGACCGCGGTCAGGCCGGCGGCCGTGGCGTCCTGGCCGGTGACCGGAACCTTGCCCGCCAGGCCGTTCTTCTGCAGCACCGTGATGATCGCGCCGGCCAGGCCGTCGTTGGCGGCCAGCACGCCGTCCACCTTGCCGCCGTTGGCGGTCAGGAACTGCTCGAAGGTCTGGCCACCCTTCTGGTTGTCCCAGTTGTCGATCCGCTGGCTCTTCACGAGCTTGAGCTGACCGCAGTCGTAGAGCGGCTTGAGGACCTGCTCCTGGCCCTGCTGGAACAGGGTCGCGTTGTTGTCGGTCGGCGAGCCCTCGATCTCGATGACCTGGGCGCCGTTGTGGCCCTTCAGGGCGTTCGCCAGGGCCAGGCCCTGGAGCTGGCCGACGTGCACGTTGTCGAAGCTGACGTAGTAGTCGGCGCTGCCGCCCAGGTTCAGGCGGTCGTAGTCGATGACGGGCACGCCCTGGGCCTTGGCCTTCTGCTCCACCGTGGCACCGGCGGCGCCGTCCGGCGCGCCGATGATGAGCACCTTGACGTGCTGGCTGAGCATGCTGTCGGCGATCTGGGCGAACCGCTGGTCGTCACCCTGCGCGTTCTGGATGTTGACGCTGAAGCCCTCGGCGGTCAGGGCCTGCTTGAGGAACGGGAAGTCGAAGTCCTGCCAGCGGGCCGAGGTGGCCGTCTCCGGGAGGATGACGCCGACCTTCGCACCGCCGGCGCTGCCCAGCTGCTGGGTCACGCTCTGCGGCGTCACGGTGCTGTTGGCCGCGGCCGGAGCGCTGGGCAGGCCGGCGCCGATGGGCTTGCACGACGACGACCCGCCCGATCCGGCGGGGGCCCCCGCGTTGTTGTTCGGGTTGCCGGAGCTGTTGTTCCCGCATGCCGCGAGGCTCAAGGCGAGGCCCGAGCTCACGGCGATCAGGGTGAGGGCGGTTTTACGCATCCGCGTCCCCTTCATCCTTGGTTGCGTGGTTCCGAGCCGGGCCGGAACCGAAAATGTTGTGGGCGACAACATAAGAATGTTGTGGGCGACAACTTATGCCAACCCGGGCGGTCACCCAACCCGTGCGAATCGATTCAGTACCGAACTGGGTGACACAATCCGGCAACGGGCATGTCACCGGCCCGTCAAGTGTCCGCGCGACCCGAGTGGCCGGTCACGGACGGTGACGGAGGCCGGAGCGCACCACGCTACTGGGCGAAGCGGCTGGCTCACCACGAACGCAGCGTGGCGATCCGTTCCTCCAGATGCTCGATAGACGCCATCGCCGTGGGCGGACCGCCACAGACCCGGCGAAGCTCCCCGTGGATCACCCCGTGCGCCTTGCCGGTCCGGTGGTGGTAGAGCGCCACGAGCGTGTTGAGCTCCTTGCGCAGCACGGCGAGCCGCTCCGCCACCGACACCGGCCGGGCCGGCTGCGCCGGTCGCTCGGCCGGGCGGCCGGACCGGTCGGTCAGTTGGCGTTCCTGCCGCTGCCGCAGCAAGGCCCGCACCTGGTCCGGTTCCAGCAGTCCGGGCAGGCCCAGGTAGTCCTGTTCCTCGTCGGTGCCGGCCAGGGCCGCGGTGCCGAACGACGAGCCGTCGAAGATCACCTGGTCCAGCTCGGCCGACGCGCCCAGCGACGTGAACGCCGACTCGTCCTCGCCCAGCTCGTCCTGGGTGCGGTTGGCGTCGGCGAGCAGTTCGTCGTCCCAGCCGTCCTTCTCCCGGTGCGGCCGGCCCAGCACGTGGTCCCGCTCGGCCTCCATCTGGCTGGCCAGTTCCAGCAGCACCGGCACGCTGGGCAGGAACACGCTGGCCGTCTCCCCAGGCCGCCGCGCCCGGACGAACCGGCCGACCGCCTGCGCGAAGAACAGCGGCGTCGACGCACTCGTCGCGTAGACGCCGACCGCCAGCCGCGGCACGTCGACGCCCTCGCTGACCATCCGCACCGCCACCAGCCACCGCTCGGTGGTCGCGGCGAACTCGGCGATCCGCCCGGACGCCTTCGGGTCGTCGGACAGCACGACCGTCGGCTCCTGGCCGCTGATCTCGGCGAGCGAGTGCGCGTACGCCTTGGCCGAGTCGTGGTCGGACGCGATCACCAGCGCTCCGGCGTCCGGCATGCCGGCGGCCCGCAACTGGGTCAGCCGGGTGTCGGCGGCGTGCAGGACCGACGGGATCCACTCCCCCGCCGGGTCCAGCGCGGTCCGCCACGCGCGGGCGGTCTGCTCCTGGGTGAGCGGTTCGCCCAGCCGGGCGGTGAACTCCTCGCCCGCGCTGGTCCGCCAGCTCGCCTCACCCGAGTACGCCAGGAAGATCACCGGCCGGACCACGCCGTCGGCCAGCGCCTGGGCGTAGCCGTAGGAGTGGTCGGCCCGGCTGCGCTGGAAGCCACCGGGGTCGGGTTCGTAGCTGACGAACGGGATCGGCGAGTCGTCGGAGCGGAACGGCGTGCCGGTCAGCGCCAGCCGGCGGGTGGCCGGCGTGAACGCCTCCCGCATGGCGTCACCCCAGGACTTGGCGTCGCCGCCGTGGTGGATCTCGTCCAGGACGACCAGTGTCCTGCGGTTCTCCGTGCGCACCCGGTGCAGCGCCGGGTGGGCGGCCACCTGCGCGTAGGTGACGGCGACGCCCAGGTAGTCGCGGGACGTGGCGCCGTGCGTGTTGCGGAAGTTCGAGTCGATCGGGATGCCGACGTCCCGGGCGGCGGCCGCCCACTGGTGCTTCAGGTGCTCGGTGGGCGTGACCACGGTGACCCGCTCCACCGTCCGGTCGGCGAGCAGTTCGGCCGCCACCCGCAGCCCGAACGTCGTCTTGCCCGCACCCGGTGTGGCGACCGTGAGGAAGTCCTTCGGCCCGGTGGCCAGGTAGCGGGTCAGCGCCCTGCGCTGCCAGTCCCGCAGCGCCGGGGCAGGCACCAGGGAGTCGGGCTGTGCCACGGACTCCCCCTTCGCTCCCTGACCGGCGGACCCAGAGTCTAACCGGCCAGACCACGCCGGCCCGCGTGCGGCGCGATCAACTGTGGATGCAGCATGCTGGATGTCACGATGAACGCACAGCCGGACGCCGACGTCCCGCCCGAGCGGCCGACCCGACGGGGCACGTGGCCGCTGGTGCGGCGGACCCTGGCCAAGGCGTGGCACGGCAACATCTTCAGCGAGGCCGCCGAGGCCGCCTACTGGCAGACGCTGTCCCTGCCGCCGCTGCTGCTCGGCCTGCTCGGCAGTCTCGGCTTCCTCGGCGACGCGTTCGGCCCGGGCCTGGTCACGTCGGTGCAGCAGAACATCATCGCGTTCTGCCGCACGGTGTTCAGCCCGAACGTGGTGAACACGATCATCCAGCCGACAGTGGCCGACATCCTCACCAAGGCGCAGGCCGAGGTCGCGTCCATCGGCTTCCTGATCTCGCTGTGGGCCGGGTCGTCGGCGATGGCGTCGTTCGTGGACGCGATCACGGTCGCGTACGGCCAGTACGGCGTGCGGCACGACGTGTGGCAGCGGGTGTTCGCGCTGCTGCTCTACCTGGTCGGCCTGGTGCTCGCGGTGATCGGCCTGCCCGTCCTGGCCTTGGGCCCGGACTTTCTGCCCAAGGTGTTCCCGTCGGCGTGGCGGGACAACATTTCTGACGTCATCAACGTCTTCTACTACCCGGTGGTGGCGGTACTGCTGGTGATCGCGCTGGCCACGCTGTACAAGGTGGCGTTGCCGCGCAAGCTGCCGTGGTACCGCGGCCTGCCCGGCGCCGCCCTGGCCATGGCGGTGTTCCTGCTCGCCAGCATCGGCATCCGGATCTACCTGCTGGCCATCGGCCGCACCGGCTACACGTACGGCGCCCTGGCGGCGCCGATCGCGTTCCTGCTGTTCACCTTCTTCATCGGCCTGGCGATCGTGATCGGCGCCCACTTCAACAGCGCCATCCAGGAGATGTGGCCGGCGAAGTTCACCCAGCGCCGCCGCTGGCGCCGCCTGGAGTCACCGAAACCCGACCCGAAGCCCGAGCCGGAGCCGCCGGCCGACCAGCAGGCGGCCGACCCGCCGAAGGAGGACTGACCGTCAGTCGTCGCCGCCGGCGGGCATCTGCTCGTAGATGCGCTTGCACTCGGGGCACACCGGCGAGCCTGGCTTCGGGGACTTCGTCACCGGGAACACCTCGCCACACAGGGCCACCACGTGCGTGCCCATGACCGCGCTCTCGGCGATCTTGTTCTTGCGCACGTAGTGGAACATTTTCGGCGAGTCGTCGCCGGTGGTGTCGGTGCCCTCCGGGCGGGTGTCGACCTCGGGCAGCGTCTGCGTACTCACGCCCTTCATGATGCCACCGTGACCACTCGCGTATCCGACGAAGTCGCCGACGCCGTCGCCGCCGGCCGGGCCGTCGTCGCACTGGAGAGCACCCTTCTGGCCCACGGCCTGCCGCCGGGCCGCAACGAGCGGGTCGGGCGACGCATCGAGGCGACCGTCCGGGAGCACGGCGCGGTGCCGGCGACGATCGCGGTGCTGGACGGCGTCCCCACCGTCGGGCTGTCCGCCGCCGAACTGGCCCGGGTGTGCGACCCGGCGGCCGGGCTGGTGAAGCTGTCCCGTCGCGATCTTGGCCCGGCCACCGCGCTGGGCCGCAGCGGCGCCACCACCGTCGCCGCGACCGCCACCCTCGCCGCCGCGCATGGCATCCGCCTGTTCGCCACCGGCGGCCTGGGCGGCGTACATCGGGGCGCCAGCGACACCTGGGACGTGTCCGCAGATCTGGACGTGCTGGCCGCGACGCCGATCATGGTGGTCTGCTCCGGCGTGAAGTCGGTGCTGGACGTGGGCGCCACGCTGGAACTGCTGGAGACCAGGTCGGTGCCGGTGCTGGGATACCGGACCGACCGCTTCCCCGCCTT
Organism: Pseudonocardiaceae bacterium; assembly: GCA_035273045.1. Taxonomy (GTDB): domain Bacteria; phylum Actinomycetota; class Actinomycetes; order Mycobacteriales; family Pseudonocardiaceae; genus DATEPR01. The sequence continues at coordinate 9,650 of DATEPR010000004.1, forward strand.
CTACCTGCGCGATTCCGGGTTCGACGTGCCCTGGCGGGTGGCCGGCCCGGCCGAGGCGGCGGCCGTGTTCGCCGCGCACCAGGACCACCACGGCGGTGGCGTGGTGCTGGCCAACCCGGTGCCCGCGCCCGCCGAACTGGACCGCGACCTGCACGACCGCCTGCTCACCGAGGGCCTGGCGCACCTGGCCGCCGAGGGCGTCCGCGGCAAGGACGTCACCCCGGCGCTGCTGGAGCACTTCCACACCGCCAGCGGCGGCGCCAGCATCGACACCAACGAGGAACTGGTGGTGGGCAACGCCGCCGTCGCCGCCGACGTGGCCGTGGCACTGGCCGCGCGGGCATGACGATCGTCGTGGTCGGCGACGCCGGCATGGACGTGCTGGTCCGCCACGCCGGCCCGGTCACGCCCGGCACCGACCAGCCCGCCAGGACGCGGACCGCGATCGGCGGTGCGGGCGCGAACACGTGTGCCTGGTT
>DATEPR010000005.1:0-7424 GCA_035273045.1 Pseudonocardiaceae bacterium
CGGAGGAAGGACACCACCTCGTTGTCCGTCGTCTGCGTGAAGTCGTCGTACCACTGGCCGACCGCCGCGAAGTCGTCCGGCTCGGCCAGGCACATGACGTCGTCCACCTCACCACGCAGTTGCGCCGCCGCCTCCGGCGCGCACACCGGAGCGGCGAACACCAGCCGACGCGGTTGCGCCTGCCGTGCGTCCCGCAACGCGGCGGTGGCCGTGACGCCGGTGGCCAGGCCGTCGTCCACGACCAGCACGTCCCGGCCGCGTAACGCGACCGGTTCGCGGCCGCGCAGGTAGCGACGGACCCGTCGGCGCGCCTCGGCCCGCTGGTCCGCGCACACCTGCTCCAGGTCGCGCGGGTCCAGGCGCAGCATCCGCAGGATGCGGTCGTCGTAGTACGGCGGCCCGTCCGCCGTCACGGCGCCCACGCCGTACTCCGGACGGCCCGGCGCGCCGATCTTGCGTGACACGGCCACGTCCAACGGAGCGTCGAGTTCCCTGGCCACCTCCGCGGCCACCGGGACACCACCTCGTGCCAGGCCGAGCACCACCGGGTCCGACCAGTCCTGTTGCCTGACCCAGCCGGCCAACCGCCGGCCGGCGGTGCGCCGGTCGGCGAACTTGCGGTAGGTGACAGCACACATGTCAACGCAGCCTAGTCCGGTCCGGTGTGGACTCGGTTCGCGGCGGGATACGGTGCTCGGGGGGCACCCCGTAGGTGATCTCGCTGTCGACGCGCTGCGGGGGCGGCGCATCGAACTCGGCGACCATGGCCTGTTCCCGCCGCCGGCTCAGCAACGCGAGGGTGATTCCGTACACCGCGGCCAGGATGAGCAGCAGGATCCCGATGCGCAGCAGGAGACGATCGTTCGCCGCCCCACCGAGCGGCAGCACCGCGATCAGCGCCACCACGCCCAGGGTGGCCAGGTGGAACAGCACGGCGACCAGGTTCGCCCCGGACGCGGCACCACGCCGGCCCGACCCGCTGGCCACGTACCGGCGTCCACTGTGGACCATCAACCGGCCGACGATGACCACCACGACCACGCCGACGATCAGGAACACCATGCGATCTGGATCCATCTCGGTAGCTCCCTCCATGGTTCCGCACGGTGAGTGAGTACCTCTCGCGCCACGTAACCAAACGGTGGCGCATCTCCGGCTGGCTGCCGGGGATGCGCCACCACGGGATCATTGCCCGACCTTGACGCCCGGCTCACCCCGCTCGTACTGGATCGGCTGCACCGGAACGGACCCTGGCATGTTCTTGGCGCGCGGCCGGCCCACCGGCAGCACCACCCGCCCGAACGTGCCCCGCAGCATCATCGCCCCGGCCGTGTAGAAGGCGAACGCGGCGGACGCCACCAGCACGATCGCGCCGATCGGCACCAACGTCGTGATCGAAGCCACCCAGCCGATGGCCAGCAACGTCGACCCGGCCGCCAGGGTGACCAGCACCAGGGTCAGCCCCAGGTTCTCCGCGACGGCGGCCGCGGCACCGAGCCAGGTGATCGCGGCCAGCACGATGAACCAGTAGCCGAAACCGACCTGCGCGGTGTGCGACACGCTCGGCGCCGGCAGCACCCTGGTCGCGACGAGCAGGAAGTACAGGCCGTAGGCGATCCAGAACGAACCCCACATGCCGTGCATCGCCGTGGCCAGGCCGTCACGGGCCCGGTAGGACCACATGCCGGCCAGGAACTGTGCCACGCCGCCGAAAATGGCGACGAACGGGAACAGCACCAGCGGCGTCGAGTTGTCGCCGTACCACCCGGCCAGATTGGCCGACACGATGAACGTCGACGCGGCGAACCCGAACAATCCCAGAATGGACGGGGCAGCTACCGGCTGCAGCGATATCTGGGTGTGGGTGCGCCAGAACGACAGGTCATTTCGTTCGTCTCCGTTGACAGTGGTACTTGCTGGGTTGGTCATGACAGGTCTCCTTTTTCCGTCACGCGCCAGGGTTGCGATTCGGACCACGCCCAGGCTGCTCGCCCGGCTGCCACCGACGGCCCCGCCACTGCCGCGACGAAGCTGCCGGCGAGCGCCACCACGAGCGCCACGACTCCGATCACGACAACCGTCGCCTGCCGCACCCGCGACCTCGGCCGTCGCCGGTCCGGGATCGAGCGGGCCGCCAGATCCGCCATCGCGAACAGAAAGGGATCATCGGCCAGAACGCGGTCCAGTTCAGCGGACATCCGCTGTTCTTCACAGGACCGAGCCATTCGTCCTCCCCACAGCTCATTCGGCTGGCATCAGGAAGGCTCCGAACAATGTCGCCGGCAAGCCCGGTCAGGGGGCGTGCGGCACGGCGTGGCGCAGGTCCCGGACTCTCACCCGGTGGCCCCACGGCACCCCGCGTGGCGTGGAAAACTCCCGCCTCATGTCGAGCGACTACCCACCAGACGGGCACGCAAACCGGGCGATCCGACCAGCCCGAACCCACCGGCCTGACCTGCGTGTTGTCACAGCTCCAGCAGCGCGTCCACGACTTCGACCAGACCGGCACCGGCCACGTCGGGCGGCGCGAACACCGGCGGGAACCGGCCCTCCAGGCGGCTGACCCAGCCGGTGACCAGTCCGGCCTGGTGCGCGCCGTGGATGTCCCAGGAGTGCGCCGCCACCAGGGCGAGCTGGCCTGGCTCCAGTTGGCAGGCGCGCGCCGCATAGTGGTAGACGTCCGGCGCGGGCTTCCACCGCCGGATGTCGTCCACGGACAGCACCTGCCGCACGTCGCCCAGCACGCCCGCCCGCTCCAGCAGGCCACGGGTCGTGCGCGGGGAGCCGTTGGTCACCGTGATCACCGGCACACCGGCCTGCCGCGCCCGGCCGAACGCCGCCGCGACGTCCGGATGCGGGTCCAGCTCGGCGAAACCGGCCACGATCCCCCGCACCGCGTCCTCGGACAGGGCGTGACCGGTGGCCGAGGCCAACGCGCCGGCGGCGATGTCGGCGAACGGTCGATAGTCGCCGGTCGCGGTCAGCGCGAACGCGTCGCGCAGCAGCCTCGTGAACCACAACTCCAGCACGTGCCCAGGCTGGCCGGCCGCGACGATCCGGGCGCGCAGCGGCTCCAGCGGGAACAGGGTTTCGATGACGTCGAACGCGATGACCCGCGGGCGTCGGACCATGGTCAGCTCCCTTCCCGGGCGGTGCGGCGTTCGAGGAGGACCACGTCACACCAGCGGCCGTGGTGCCGGCCGATGCGTTCGCGGTGGCCGACGATCCGGAAGCCGGCCCGCTCATGGAGGGCCAGGCTGGCGTGGTTCTCCGGGAAGACGCCGGTTTGCAGGGTCCAGATGCCGGCCGCCTCGGTGGCGGCGACGTAGGTGTCCAGCAGCGCCGTGCCGATTCCGCGTCCTCGGTGGTCGGGTCGGACGTAGACGCTGTGTTCCAGGACCCCGGCGTACCCGCACCGGCCGGACACGGGGGTGGCGGCGATCCAGCCGGCGACCTCGCCGTCGTGGTCCAGGGCGACGAACCGGTGCGCGGGCGTGTGGGTGGCGTCCCAGGTGGACCAGTCCGGTGCGGTGGTTTCGAAACCGGCGTCTCCGGTGTCCAATCCGGACTGATACACCGACAGCACGCCGGGGCCGTGGTGCTCGGTCATCGTGGTGATCCGCACGGGACGGACCGCGGCCGGTCGGGTGGCCCGGATGGTGGCGGCGCACAGCGTGTCCTCGGCCTGCCGCGTGACGCGGACGTCGATCTCCCGCAGGCCCGCGCTGACCAGGTGCGCCACGTACTGGTCGGCGGTGAGCGAGTGGGCCAGGCATTCGGCGTCAGCCAGGTTCGACCCGGCCAGCACGTCACTGATCCCCATGCGCCCACCAGGCTTGAGCACGCGGACGATCTCGGTGAACACGGCCGGCTGGTCGGCGGACAACGTGAGCACGCAGTTGGAGATCACGACGTCGACGCTGCCGTCGGGCAGTGGGATGTCCTCGATGTGGCCGCGCAGGAACTCGACGTTGGTCACGCCGGCCTCGGCGGCGTGCCGGCGGGCGAGGGCGAGCATCTGGTCGGTCATGTCCAGTCCGATGGCCCGTCCGGTCGGGCCGACGCGGCGGGCGGACAGCAGCACGTCCAGTCCGGCGCCGGAGCCGAGGTCCAGCACGGTCTCACCGGGACGCAGGTCGGCGACGGCCACCGGGTTGCCGCAGCCCAGGCTCGCGTGCACCGGGAGGGCCGGTTCGTCGGCGTAGTGCGCGGCACCGGGACGACGGTCCCCGGTCGAGATGCGGTCGGCGAGTGCGGCGTACCGGTCGCGGACCCGGTCACGGTGGCTGGTCACGCGCTCTCCCCCGTGTCGAACGCGGCCGGAGCGCGGCCCATGACCACGTCGGCGGCGGACGGGAAACAGGCCACGCATCGCTGGTTGACCCGGTACCAGCGGGCGGTGCCACGCCGGTCGGCCAGGACGAACCGCGCGTCGGCCAGGATCTTCAGATGGGCGGACACGGTGGACTGGCCCACCGGGACATTGGCGACGATCTGGCCGACCGTCATCGGCCGGCCGTGCTCGGCCAGCAGGTTCAGGATCTGCACCCGGGTGGCGTCGGACAACGCCCGGAACCAGCCGGCGTACGTCTCGGCCCTGACCCGATCCAGCATCGCCCACCACTTTCATCGTCCATCGTCGATTGACGATAGAGCACGCCGGCCTACCAGGGAACCCCTCCGGGTCGTCCCGGATGCGCGGCGGTGGCCCGCTTGCCAGAGTCGACGCACGGACAGGAGGTGGGCGGCCGATGCGACGGGGTGTGCTGTTCGCGGCGGTGCTGCTGACGGCGTTGACGATGGGGCTGGAGTTCGCGCACGTGCTGGAATGGCCGCAGAAGCAGCACTATCCCGGACCGCTGTACGTCCGGCTCCAGGAGTCGCTGTACATCTGGTTCGGCAACGTCGGTGGGGTGCTGTACGTGCTCGCCGTGATCGCCACCGTCGTGCTGGCCGTCCTGGCGCGCCCGCGTGGCCTGCTCGGTGTCGCCGCCGGGCTCCAGGTCGTGGGCCTGGCCAGCTTCCTGGCCGTGGTCTATCCGGTCAACCAGCGGCTTCCGGTGAACAGTGGCGGCGCGGTGCCCGCGGACTGGGCGGCGTTGCGGGATCGGTGGGAACTGGGACATGCCATCGGGTTCGGATTGTTCGCCGTCTCGTTCGTGCTGCTGCTGGCGTTCTTGACCCGGCGGCGGTCACTCAGCGACCATTGACTCAATGACTGTTGAGCCAGATGTGGCGCGGCGAGCGCGGGTGCACGCGGCGCTCGGTGAGCCGGCGCGGCTGGCGATCGTGGACCGCCTGCGGCACGGTGACGGGTCGCCGACCGAGATCGGGCAGGAGTTGGGCCTGCCCAGCAACCTGCTCGCCCACCACCTGAAGCTGCTGGAGCAGGCCGGGCTGGTCGAACGGACCCGGTCGGAGGGCGATCGCCGCCGGACCTACCTGCGGCTGCGGCCACGGGCCCTGACCGGGCTGGTCCCGGCGGACACGGTGACCGCGCCGAGGGTGGTGTTCGTGTGCACGCACAACTCGGCGCGCTCCCCGCTGGCCGCCGCGCTGTGGCACACCCGCAGCCGGGTCCCGGCCGCATCGGCGGGCACCCACCCAGCTGCCCGAGTGCACCCCAGGGCGGTGGCCGTGGCCCGTACCGCCGGCCTGTCACTGGCCCGCGCCCGCACCGCTCATGTCGCCGACGTCCTGCGCGAGGACGACCTGGTGATCGCGGTCTGCGACAACGCCCACGAGGAACTCGGCGCGGGCGCACGGCTGCACTGGTCCGTGCCCGACCCCGCCCGGGTCGGCACGCGGGCCGCGTTCACCCGCGCGTTCCACGATCTCGCCGACCGGATCGACCGGCTGGCGCCCGCCATCCACCCGCCAGGAGCACCTCATGGCTGACACCGACCCGCCCCAGCTGAGCGTCGACCGGCAACTGGCCCTGCGCTCGGCGGCCACCCGGCTGGGCCACGCCCACGACGGCACCCCCACCGTGCTGTTCCTGTGCACGCACAACGCGGGCCGGAGCCAGATGGCACTCGGGTTCTTCCACCACCTGGCCGGACGCGGCGCGGTCGCGTGGTCGGGCGGATCGGAACCGGCCTACGAGATCAACCCGTCCGCGGTGGCGGCCATGGCCGAACGCGGCATCGACATCACCGGCGAGTTCCCCAAGCCGTGGACCGACGAGATCGTCCGGGCCGCCGACGTGGTGGTCACGATGGGCTGTGGCGATGCCTGCCCGGTGTTCCCCGGCAAGCGCTACCTGGACTGGGAACTGGACGACCCGGCGGGCAAGAGCCTGGCGGAGGTGCGGCCGGTACGCGACGAGATCGAGCGGCGGGTCCGCGCGCTGCTGGCCGAACTGAACGTTTCGCCGACTCAGGAACGGTGACGGTCCGCGGTCGCTACCCGGTGACCGCGGTCTCCGGCGTGACCAGCACGTCGGAGAGCGTGCGCAGCGTGTCCGGCAGCACCCGGTAGTAGATCCACGTTCCCCGGCGCTCGCCGTCGATGACACCGGCCTCGCGCAACACCTTCAGGTGGTGCGAGATCGTCGGACCGGTCAGGTCGAACGCGCCGGTCAAGTCGCACACGCATGCCTCGCCGCCCGCGTGCGAGGCGATCAGGGACAGCAGGCGCAGCCGCACCGGATCGGCGATCGCCTTGAACACCCTGGCCAGTTCGACCGACTGCCGCTCGGTCAGCGGAGCCCGCAGGACCGGCGCACAGCACGGCGACTGGTCCACCACCGGAAGCTGCTTCGACACACCTCTATCTTGACAGGTGTCTAGACAGAGTGCAACGCTTGATTCGATGACGGTCTATCCATACTGCAAGGAGGGGCATGTCCCGCATCCAACTCGCGCTCCGGGTGGGCGACCTGGAGGCGTCAGTCGCCTTCTACACCAAGCTGCTAGGCGCGGAGCCCGCCAAGCGCCGACCCGGCTACGCCAACTTCGCGATCGCCGAGCCACCGCTGAAGTTGGTGCTGCTGGCAGGCGAGCCCGGCCAGCAGACCGCGATGGACCACCTCGGCGTCGAGGTCGGCACCACCGACGAGGTCACCCAGGCGACCGAACGACTGGCCGCGCTGGGCCTGTTCCCGCAAGAACAGCACGAGACGACCTGCTGCTACGCGGTGCAGGACAAGGTCTGGGTGCACGGCCCGGGCCGGGAACCATGGGAGGTCTACGTCGTCAAGGCCGACTCCGACACGTACGGAGCCGACCCCGAACTGTCGGCGTCCACCTGCTGCGCCGACGACGCCGGGGCGGCTACGCCCACCTGCTGTTGACCACGCCGGGGTCCGCGCCGGCGCCGGCGCGGACCCCGTCGCGTCACTGCCAGACGTCGGTGATCGGGGTCGCCGTGGCGCTGTTGCCGAGCGGCGCCAGGCCGTAGGCGTCCTGGAGCGTGCGCAGGAC
>DATEPR010000006.1:0-3574 GCA_035273045.1 Pseudonocardiaceae bacterium
AGGGAAATGTTGTGTACAGTGATGTGTGTGTGAGGTACAGGGTGAGGGAAATGTTGTGTACAGTGAATAGTGTGTGAGGTACAGGGTGAGGGAAATGTTGTGTACAGTGATTGTATGTTCGATCCCGACTGGGACGAGGGCTGCACCCGGTGCCGCAGGCAGATCAGGGACATTCCCTACCTCCCGCACCTGCACGACCAGGACGTGTCGCTCGTCCTGGTGTCCAGGGCGCCGTTCGACAAGATCGACGCCTACCGGCGGCGGATGGGCTGGGAACTGCCGTACTACTCGTCGTTCCACAGCGACTTCAACTACGACTTCCACGTCACGCTCGACGAGGACGTCACGCCGCTGCTGATCAACTACCGCACCAAGGCCGAGCACGAGGCAGCCGTTGGCCCGTGGGACGTCTGGGGCACCGAACTGCCCGGGCTGAGCGTGTTCCTGCGCGGTGACGACGGCGCGATCTACCACACGTACTCGACCTACGCACGTGGTCTGGACATCCTGCTGGCCAGCTTGAACTACGTGGACCACACGCCGTTCGGCCGGGTCGAACCGACCGGCAATCCAGGAGATGCGTGAGCGGACCGCGCGACGACACGATGCACATCGTGCGGATCGCCGAATGCGTCCACACCGGCCGTCCGTCAGACGTGCACCACCGTCGGAGAGGAAAAGACATGACCACCAACACCGCAACGACGCTGGCCGCCGACGACGTGGCCGCCGTGCGCGACATCCCGAAGCGGATCACCGAGGCCTGGGCGGGCAACGACGCCGACGCGTTCGCCGCCGTGTTCACCGACGACGCCACCATGATCCTGCCCGGCTCGTACGCGGCGGGCCGCGAGGAGATACGTCGGTTCATGGCGGCCGCGTTCGCCGGCCCCTACCGCGGCACCCGCGTCTTCGGCGAGCCCAAGTCGGTTCGCGCGCTCGGCTCGGACAGCGCCGTCGTCGTGACGCTGGGCGGCGTGCTGGCTCCCGGTGACGAGAAGGTCAGCGACGAGCGGGCCGTGCACGCCACCTGGGTGGTCACCAAGCAGGGTGCCGAGTGGCTGATCTCGGCCTACCAGAACAGCCCGGCGCACGCCGGCTGAGCGTCCACACGCGACACGACACGAGGAGGTGACCGCTGTGCGCAACCACGCCGGGGAACAGGCGGTGGTGCTCGGCGGAAGCATGGCCGGGCTGCTGTCGGCGCGCGTGCTCGCCGACCACTACGACCAGGTGCTGGTGGTCGACCGGGACACGCTGACCGGTGTGACCCGGCCCCGGCGCGGTGTGCCGCACGGCGGTCACGCGCACGGCCTGGTCGCCCGTGGCCAGCAGATCCTGCAGCGGCAGTTCCCCGGCCTGATCGAGGAACTGACCGACGCGGGGGTGCAGCCCGGTGACTTCGCCGACGACATCCGCTGGTACTTCAACGGACAGCTGCTGGCCACCAAGCCCACCGGGCTGATCTCGGTGCCGGCCACCCGGCCGGTGCTGGAGTACCACGTGCGCCGCCGGGTGCAGGACATCCCGAACGTGCTGTTCCTGGAGTGCCACGACATCCTGGGGCTGGCGACCACACAGGACCGTGCCCGGGTCACCGGGGTGCGGGTGCGCGGTGCCGACGGCGAGCGGGTGCTGCCCGGCGACGTCGTGGTGGACACCACCGGCCGCGGCTCACGCACCCCGGCGTGGCTGGGCGAGCTCGGCTACCAGCGGCCTGCCGAGGACCGGGTGAAGATCGGGCTCACGTACACCACGCGGCACTTCCAGCTGGACGCCGACCCGTTCGGCGACGAGATCGCCGTGATCCCGGCGGCGACCCCGTCACACCCGAGGGGCGCGTTCTTCTACCGGCTGCCCGGGCAGGACGGCCGCGTCGAGCTGTCGCTCACCGGCATGCTCGGCGACCAGCCGCCCACCGACCCGGACGGGTTCCTGGCGTTCGCGAAGTCGTTGCCCACGCCGGAGATCTACCACAGCGTGAAGGACGCCCGGCCGATCGACGACGCGGTGTCGTTCCGCTTCCCGGCCAGCGTGCGCCGCCGCTACGAGCACCTGACCCGGTTCCCGGACGGCTACCTGGTGCTGGGCGACGCCGTGTGCAGCTTCAACCCGTTGTACGCGCAGGGCATGACCGTCGCCGCGCTGCAGTCGCTGGCCCTGGAGCGGCACGTCGCCGAGGGCGACCGGCCGTCGCCGCGCGCGTTCTTCCGCGACATCGGCACGGTCATCGACTCGCCGTGGGAGTTCACCGCGGGCGCCGACCTCGGCTACCCGGGCGTGGCGGGCAAGCGCACCGCGAAGATCCGGATGGCCAACGCGTACGTGGCCCGGCTGCAACGGGCCGCGGTGCACGACGCCGAGCTCACCGAGGCGTTCATCCGGGTGGCCGGCCTGATCGACGAGCCACCCGCGCTGATGCGGCCCGGCCGGATCCTGCGCGTGCTGCGGCACGGCGGCTCCGCACCGGTGCCGCCGACCGCGACCACACCGACCGAACCGGCGAGGAGCCAGGATGCGTCCCTTCCGCATTGAGGTGCCCCAGGCCGACCTGGACGAGCTGCACCAGCGCATCGCCGCGACCCGCTGGCCCGCCGACCCGCCGGACACCGGCTGGGACCGTGGCGTGCCCCCCGGGTACCTGCGGGAGCTGGCCGACTACTGGCGGACCGGCTACGACTGGCGGGCCGCGGAACGGCGGCTCAACGGCTGGGACCAGTTCGTCACCGAGATCGACGGGGCGACGGTGCACTTCCTGCACGTCCGCTCCCCCGAACCCGACGCGCTGCCGGTGATCCTGACGCACGGCTGGCCCGGCTCGGTCGCGGAGTTCGTCGACGTCATCGGACCGCTGACCGATCCCGCCGCGCACGGCGGCGACCCGGCCGACGCGTGCCACGTGGTCGTCCCGTCGCTGCCGGGCTTCGGCTTCTCCGGTCCCACCGCGGACACCGGCTGGGACGTGCCCCGGATCGCCCGCGCCTGGCGGGAGCTGATGGGCTCCCTGGGCTACCGGCGGTACGCGGTGCAGGGCGGCGACTGGGGCATGCCCATCTCGCTGCACCTGGGCCTGGCCGACCCGGAGCACGTGGCCGGCGTGCACGTCAACATGTTCGCCGCGTTCCCGCCGCAGGACGACCCGGACGCGATGGCCGGGCTGAGCGAGGACGACCTGGCCCGGCTGCGGTTCGCGATGGACTTCGAGGAGGACGGGACCGGCTGGCGCAAGCTCCAGTCGACCCGCCCGAACACGCTGGCCTACGCGCTCACCGACTCCCCCGTCGGCCAGCTGGCCTGGATCGCGGAGAAGTTCAAGGAGTGGACCGACTCGGAGAAGTCGCCGGAGGACGCGGTGGACCGCGACCACCTGCTGACCAACGTGTCGATCTACTGGCTGACCGCGACCGCGGGGTCCAGCGCCCAGCTCTACTACGAAGCCAACCATCTCGACGCCGACTTCGTCCGCACGTGGGGCGGCCCATGGCCGCTGGCGATGCCGGTCGGGGTCGCCGTGTTCCCGAAGGACGCGGTACGGCCGGTCCGACGGTTCGCCGAGCGCGTCCTGCCGACGCTG
>DATEPR010000007.1:0-4066 GCA_035273045.1 Pseudonocardiaceae bacterium
CCCGCAGGGTCTTGCGGCGCTGCGCGAACGCGGCGTCCACGATCGAGAACACCACCTCACGGGCCACAGTGGACGGTGACGGCCGGCGGGTGAACGACACCAACGCCGAGTCGACGTTGGGCACCGGCCAGAACACTGACCGGGGCACTGTGCCGGCCCGCCGCACGTCGGCGTACCAGGCGGCCTTCACGCTCGGCACGCCGTAGGTCCGGCTGCCCGGCGGCGCGGCCAGCCGGTCGGCCACCTCGGCCTGCACCATCACCAGCCCGTGCGCCAGTCCGGGCAGGTCGGCGAGCAGCCGCAGCACCACGGGCACGGCCACGTTGTACGGCAGGTTCGCGACCAGCGCGGTCGGCGCGACGGGCAGGGTGGCCACCGGCACGGTCAGCGCATCCCCGGCGATCACGTGCAACCGGCCGGCCAGATCGGGTGCGCGTTCGGCCACGGTCACCGGCAGCCGCGCGGCCAGCACCGGATCGAGTTCCACCGCCACCACGGCCCGGGCCGCCGGCAGCAGCGCCAGGGTCAGCGAACCGAGACCGGGTCCGACCTCCAGCACGACGTCGTCCGGCGCCAGCCCGGCGGCCGACACGATGCGGCGCACCGTGTTGGCGTCGTGCACGAAGTTCTGGCCGAGCCGCTTGGTCGGCCGGTGCTCCAGTGACGCGGCCAGGGCGCGGACGTCAGCCGGCCCCAGCAGCGCATCCACGCGGCGGAGCGTACCCGCCGGTCAGACCAGGCCCAGCTCGTAGGCGCACTGCCACGGCTCAAGACCCCTCGCCGCCCGCACCCGGTCGGCGATCGCGATCTGCTGGGCCTTGGTGGCCAGGTCCGCGCGGGGCGCGTACTGGCCGCCGCCGTTGGACAGCCAGGTGGCCTGGTTGAACTGGAGGCCGCCGTAGTAGCCGTTGCCGGTGTTGATGTGCCAGTTGCCACCGGACTCGCACTGCGCGATCTCGTCCCAGACCTGGTCACCGGGCAGCTGCTTGGTGCCCTCGTGGATGACCTCGGTGACCGGCTTCTTGGTGACCTGCACGGACAGCTTGGTCCGGCTGGCCTCGACGCCGTTGTGCTTGGTCACCCGGTAGGTGACGATCTCGGAGCCGGCGACGCCCTTGGTGACGACCTTCTCCACGCCCTCGTTGAGCGTCGAGTCCTGGATGCGCTGCACCGGCGGATCGATGGGCTCGGTCACCGTGATGATCGAGGTGCCGTTGCGGCTGATCGAGATCCGCATCCCTGCCTTGACCGGCAGGGTCAGGCTGGGGCTGACCGTGTCGTGCGGGCCGAGCACGATCTTCTGGTCGCGCAGCAGGTCGCCGACCGTGGCGTCGGTGGTGGTGACCTTGCGCGGCACGCCGGCGCCGTCCATCAGCACGACCTGCTTGGGCGTGCGGATCTGCACGGCGAGACCGGACAGCGGGATCTGGCTGCCGGGCGCCGCGGACACGAAGGCGCCGTCGGTGTTGACGCCCAGCTGCCGCAGCGCGTCGCCGACGTTCTGCGCCCGGGTCCACTGCTGCTGCTCGACACCGTCCACGGTCAGCCGGAGCAGGCGACCGCGCTCCAGCATGATCTTGCCGCCGTCGGTCACCGGGGCGTTGGGCGACGGGCTGAGCGCGTCGTGCGGGCCGATCTTGATGCCCTCGTCGGCGAGCAGGCCGCCGACGGTCTCGTCGTACGTGCGCACGTGCGTCTCGTGCCCGTCGACGTCGACCGTGACGTCCTTGTCCATCGCGACGGCCATCGCGGCGCCGCCGGTGGCGGACATCAGGATGGCCATGATGGTGGCCTTGAGGAACCGCTTCTTCCAGCGGCGCCCGATGCTCTCCTGCTCGGGCTGTTCCTGCGCCTGCGCCGTGCCGAAGTAGTCGGGCTCCTCCGCCGACTCGGCGGCGAACATCGCCTCAAGCTCTTCGTCGATGCGCGGCAGCATCGTCGTCTCGGCGTTGATCATCGAGATCAGGCCGTCGACGTCGAGGTTCGCGGTGGCCAGCAGGTCGTCGGCGTCCGGGCCCAACACGTCGAGGACGTCCTGCTCCGTCACCGTGAAGGCGGAGGTGATGGCGCTCATCTCGACGGGGCGCTCGCGCAGGCCGACGGCCGGGCCGCTGAAGCTGTTCTGGAAGGCGTTCTGCTGCTGGTACGGCTGGGGCTGGCGGCCGGGGCGGCTGAAGTAGCCGGAGCCGTACGCGTTCTGTGTGTAGTAACCGGACTGGTAGGCGGGATGATGCTGGGTCGGCTGGGCGCCGTAGCCGGGCGGGAAGCCGCCACCGAACCAGTCGATGTTCGTCTCGGTACTGCCGCTCACTCGACTTCGCATGCCGGACGTGTTCCGGCTGCGATAGTCACCGCTCGCATTCACAGGGCCGTTACCTCCATCAGGTTCCGCACGTGGGGTCGGTCTGGCGTCCATCAGCGCTGCCGATGTGCTCCGTTCCGTCCTCCTGGCCGTGCGGTACTCGGTGTGGTGCTCCAGCTCCCGTAGCAAGCGCGTGTTCCGTCACGCCTTCCGGCGATCGGGCCCCGACACAACGCCGCCTCGACTGCGGGCCGCCCTTTCTGGTCCTCGGCGGCGCTCCACCTTGGTCCGTTAGGGGCATCGGTCACGGGACCGTAACGGGTTCCGGCGGGTTGCGCAAACACCGCCGCGAAAAACCGTGCCGTTCGTCACACCACTGTGTGATAACGCCGCCGTACGCCACGCCGACATTACGCCGATCGGCGCAGACCGAAGATCCGTTCGGCGTTATTACGGAGCACTGCTCCGAGATCGGCTTCGCTCACCTCTCGTATCCGTGCCAGCGCTCGAACGGTGTAAGCGGTGCAGTAGGGCTCGTTCGGACGACCACGGAACGGATGCGGCGTCAGGAAAGGCGCGTCCGTCTCCACTAACAGTTGACGTTCCGGCACCAGTGCCGCCGATTCGCGCAGTCCGGGCGCGTTGCGGAAGGTCACCGTGCCGGAGAAGGACAGCACGTATCCGGCCGCGACACACCGTTCGGTCATCGCCATGTCGCCGGAATAGCTGTGGAAGATCACCGTGTCGGGTGGACCCTCGTCGTCCAGAATGGACAACACGTCGGCGTGGGCGTCCCGGTCGTGGATCACCAGCGGCTTGCCGGTCCGCTTGGCCAGCCCGATGTGCCAACGGAAGGCCGCCCGTTGCGCGTCCGGGGGCGAGTAGTCCCAGTAGTAGTCCAAACCGGTCTCGCCGATCGCGACCACCCTCGGCCCGGCCGCCAGCGCCTCGATGGCGGCCCGCTCGCCGTCGCCGAACGACGCCGTCCGCGTCGGGTGCACCGCGACGGCGGCGAACACTCTGGCGTCCCAGGTGGCCGCGTCGACCGCGCGGCGCGCCGCGGCCACGTCGTCGGCCACCGTGACCACCCGGCCCACACCGGCCGACTCGGCCCGGTCCACCATCGCCCGGACGCCTGCCGCGTCTGTCGCGCCGCAGGCGTCCAGGTGGGTGTGCGCGTCCACCACCGGCTCCGGCAGGGCCTCCGGCACCGGTGGCAGCTCGCCGCGGCTCACCGACTGATCGGCGCGAAGTCCGGGCCGGTCTCACCCAGTTCCGGGTCCAGCTTGGCGAACAGCGGTGTCGGCTTGGCCAGCGGCCGGCCGACCTCGATCGGCACCGACTCCCAGCGGGCCAGTTCCCGCGTGTAGTCGCCAGTGATCACCGGAAAGCTCCGGCCGGCGACGTCCAGGTCGTCGACCTCACGCAGTTCCGGCATGGCCGCCCACACGCCCTCGCCGCCCAGCGCCTCGTGCACCTTCTGCGCCGAGTGCGGCAGGAACGGCGTGAACAGCGTGTTCACGTCGGACACGACCTGCAGCGCGGTGTGCAGGATGGTGTCCCGCCGCTCCGGGTCGTCCTTGCGCTTCCACGGTTCCTGGTCGGAGAGGTACTTGTTGGCCGCCTGTGCGACCCGCATCGTCTCCGCGATGCCGGCGCGGAACCTGTTGCGCCGCAGGTGCTCCCCGACCGTGTCGAACGCCGTGCGGGCCAGCGCCTTCAGGTCCTCGTCGGCCTGCTCCGGCCGGACCGGCGCCGGGATCG
>DATEPR010000008.1:0-3698 GCA_035273045.1 Pseudonocardiaceae bacterium
TCGGCGCGCTGCTCGCGCAGGCCGACGGCATCACCGCACCGCTGCTGTCCGCCGTCGGCGCCGACCCGGCGGCCGTGCGGGCCGGGCTGGAACAGTTGGCGCACGCGCTGCCGTCCGCCACCGGCGCCACGGTGTCGGCGCCCCAGTTCTCGCCGGCCAGCGCCCGCTCGCTGACCCACGCCCAGCGGCTGGCCACCGAGATGGGCGACGAGTACGTGTCCACCGAACACCTGCTGACCGGCCTGGCCGCCGAGGGCGGTGCCGTGGCCGAACTGCTGCGCCGCAACGGCGCCACCCCGGAGGCACTGCGCGACGCCTTCGTGAAGGTGCGCGGTTCGGCGCGGGTGACCAGCCCCGATCCCGAGGGCACCTACCAGGCGCTGGAGAAGTACGGCGTCGACCTGACCGAGCGGGCCCGTTCGGGCGCGCTGGACCCGGTGATCGGCCGGGACGCGGAGATCCGCCGTGTCGTACAGGTGCTGTCCCGGCGCACCAAGAACAACCCGGTGCTGATCGGCGAACCCGGCGTCGGCAAGACGGCCATCGTGGAGGGCCTGGCCCAGCGGGTGGTCGCCGGTGACGTGCCGGAGTCGTTGCGCGGCAAGCGGGTCGTGGCGCTGGACCTGGGTTCGATGGTGGCCGGCGCGAAGTACCGGGGCGAGTTCGAGGAACGGCTGAAGGCCGTGCTCAAGGAGATCACCGAGTCCGCGGGCCAGGTCATCACCTTCATCGACGAGCTGCACACCATCGTCGGCGCTGGCGCGACCGGTGACGGGGCGATGGACGCGGGCAACATGATCAAGCCGATGCTGGCCCGCGGCGAGCTGCGCATGGTCGGCGCCACCACGCTGGACGAGTACCGCCAGCACATCGAGAAGGACGCCGCGCTGGAGCGGCGGTTCCAGCAGGTCATGGTGGGCGAGCCGAGCGTCGAGGACACGGTCGGCATCCTCCGTGGCCTCAAGGAGCGCTACGAGGTGCACCACGGCGTCCGGATCATGGACAGCGCCCTGGTCGCCGCGGCCACCCTGTCCGACCGGTACATCACCGCCCGGTTCCTGCCGGACAAGGCGATCGACCTGGTCGACGAGGCCGCGTCCCGGCTGCGGATGGAGATCGACTCGCGGCCGGTGGAGATCGACGAGGTGGAACGCGCGGTCCGCCGGCTGGAGATCGAGGAGATGGCGCTGGCCAAGGAGGACGATCCCGCGTCCCAGGTGCGGCTGGGCGCGCTGCGGGCCGAACTGGCCGAGAAGCGCGAGGAGCTGTCCGCGCTGACCGCCCGGTGGCAGAACGAGAAGTCGTCCATCGACCGGGTGCGCGAGCTGAAGGAACAGTTGGAGTCGCTGCGCGGCGAGTCGGAGCGGGCCGAGCGGGACGGCGACCTGGGCCGGGCCGCCGAGCTGCGCTACGGCCGGATTCCCGCCGTGGAGAAGGAACTGGCGCAGGCCACCGAGTCCACCGGCGACGGCCAGCAGGTGATGCTCAAGGAAGAGGTCGGCCCGGACGACGTCGCGGACGTGGTGTCGGCCTGGACCGGCATCCCGGCCGGCCGGCTGCTGGAGGGTGAGACGGCCAAGCTGCTGCGCATGGAGGACGAGCTGGCCAGCCGGGTGGTGGGCCAGGCGGAGGCCGTGCGGGCGGTGTCCGACGCGGTGCGCAGGGCACGGGCCGGTGTCGCCGACCCGGACCGGCCCACCGGGTCGTTCCTGTTCCTCGGCCCGACCGGCGTCGGCAAGACCGAGCTGGCCAAGGCGTTGGCCGCGTTCCTGTTCGACGACGAGCGGGCGATGGTGCGGATCGACATGAGCGAGTACGCCGAGAAGCACTCGGTGGCCCGCCTGGTCGGCGCGCCGCCCGGCGACGTCGGCTACGACCAGGGCGGCCAGCTCACCGAGTCGGTGCGCCGCCGGCCCTGCTCGGTGGTGCTGCTGGACGAGGTGGAGAAGGCCCACCAGGACGTGTTCGACGTGCTGCTCCAGGTGCTGGACGACGGCCGGCTGACCGACGGCCAGGGCCGGACCGTGGACTTCCGGAACACGATCCTGATCCTCACGTCCAACCTGGGCTCGCAGGCGCTCGCCGACCCGACGCTGGACGAGCGCGCCCGGAAGGACGCGGTGCTCGCCGTGGTGCAGCGCCACTTCAAGCCGGAGTTCCTGAACCGGCTGGACGACGTGGTGGTGTTCCACTCGCTGTCCACCGAGGAGCTCACGTCGATCGTGGACATCCAGCTGCGGCAGCTGGACCGGCGGCTGGGCCAGCGCAGGCTCACCCTGGACGTCACTCCGGCGGCCCGGGACTGGCTGGCGCTCAACGGATTCGACCCCGTGTACGGCGCCCGACCGCTGCGCCGGCTGGTGGCGTCGGCCATCGGCGACCAGTTGGCCAGGAGCCTGCTGGCCGGTGACGTGCGGGACGGCGACACGGTGCACGTCGACGTCCGCGACGACAACTCCGGGCTGGCGGTGGCACGGGCGGACCAGCCGCTGGCCACCGGGTCCTGACGCCCACCGGCCGGCTCCGGGAACGGAGCCGGCCGGTGCCGTAGGCGCAGGTGAGGTGGCCGCCGCTTGGCCCAGCCCGCTGCGCCGCCCGGTGGTGTGGACATCACGAGTTGGTCCCGCCGGCCAACTGGCCGACCGAGGATCTTCGCCGCGAATCGATTCACCGCTACGCTCGACCACGTGGGCATACCGGCCTGGGTGTGGTTCGCCGTCGCGGCGGTCGCGGCGGTGGCCGGATTCGCCCTGCTCGGGCGGGACAGGGCCACCCGGACCGCCCGCAACCGGGAACGGCGCCGCTGGGCCGCGCTGCGCGGCTGGCAGTTCGCCGAGACCGACCACGTGCTGCTCACCCGCTGGCACGGCGGCGCGATCGCCTACTACGGCACCGGCGTGGCCAGGGACGTGGTGGCCGGGTCCACGTTCACCGCGGACGGCCGCCGCCAGGTCTACGTCGCCGACTACGAGACGGCCGGCAAGGTCAACTCGGTGCTGGTCGGCGTCCGCTGCCGGCACCCGGTCGGGGTGCTGATCGAGCTGTGGCTGCCCAGCGTGCCGTTCCAGCGCGAGCAGATGCCCGACCTGCTGGGACCGATCGGGCCGCGCTACGCCTTCGTGTCCGACCTGGCCGCCGCCCGCGCGCTGATCACGCCCGACCTGGTGGACGCCGCCGAGGAGGTCGGCGGCGACGTGACGGTGCTGTGGCTGGAGGAGGACTGGGTGCTCGCCGCGGCGCCGGCACAGGCCAGCCCGGCCCGGCTGGAGCGCCTGCTGCGGGACCTGGGTGAGCTCGCGGACATCGTGGATCCGCTGGAGCTGGAAAGCGGCAAGGAGCACAAGTCGCACCAGGACACCAGCCACGGGAACTCGGCCAGTTCGGCCTGAGCGGGGTCGCGCGGCTAGCGTGGCGCCATGCCTATCTCGCTGGTGACTGGCGCGACGTCCGGTATCGGAGCGGCGTTCGCGCGGCGCCTGGCCGCCCAGGGCTGTGACCTGGTGCTGGTGGCCAGGGGCGTGACCCGGCTGGAGTCGATCGCGGCGGACCTGCGCGGCCGGCACGGGGTCGAGGTGGACGTCATGCCCGCCGACCTGGCCGACGTGACCGACAGGGGACTGGTGGCGCAGCGGCTGGCCGACGCGAGCCGGCCGGTGGACATCCTGGTCAACAACGCCGGTTTCACCCTGGCCGACGAG
>DATEPR010000009.1:0-5043 GCA_035273045.1 Pseudonocardiaceae bacterium
CGCGGCGCCGCCGAACGCGGGTGTCGGCGAGCCGCTGGGCGGCTGGTCGCACGGGCCGGTGGCGGGCAGGACGCCGAGATCGTCGGTGGCGCCCGAGGTGATCGTGTAGCAGTCGTCGCGGGCCGCGATGGCGTCGGCCCGGCGCACGATCCTGGCCAGCAGCCGATCGCTGGCGACCGCCTGGGCGCGGGCCGCGGCCGGGAGCCTCGGCTCGACCTGCCGGATCCGCTGGGCCTGCTGGTCGGCCCAGGTGACGAGGATGGTCAGCACGCCGTCGCCGTGGTTGGTGGCGTAGCCGGTGAGATCGGCGGTGCCGGCCCTGGCGTCGGAGTCGAAGTCGGCGAACGCGGTCAGGTAGTCCCCGACCGGGCTGTCCGCCAGGTCCGGGTAGCGGGCGGCGAGCGACTCGATGTCGCCGATGCGGTCGGCGGCGAACTCCAGGTGCTTGCGGCCCTTGCCGTCGTCACCGCTGGTCAGGCCGAGCGACGCGGACTCGACCGTGCGCCGCACCCCGTACAGCGCGTCGCCCGGGAGCGCGTGCCTGGCCAGCAGCAGGGTCATCCCGGACAGGGCGAGCACCACGCAGAACGCGGCGCCCAGCGCGATCGCCAACCGGCCCCTGGGGCCGGTCACCCGCCCCGGCCGGGTGGATCCGGACGGTTGCGGCGGCCGGGAGGGCGCGCTTTTGGGCGCCGATCGGGGCACCGGGGACGGCCGGCGCTCGGTCGGTTCGGCGGCCAGTTGGCTGAACACCTTGGCGCGCATACGTTCCCGGGCCGCGTCGTCCGGCCCGGTCTGGTCGGCGATGCGCCGCAGCATGAGCACGACGGCCAGTTCGCCGGCCAGCTTGGGGTCGGGGGCCTGGTCGGCTTCGGGCAACGAGTCAGCGGCGCGGGCGAACCGCTCGCGCTGTCGCTGTCGCCACCAGGGCGCTCTGCCTGAACTCACCGTCCCACTCCGTCAGCCTGTGTCGTGAGGGCAACGACTGGAGTCACGCGGAGATACGGCCGCGTGCGATGTGACCTCACACCGTGTGCGGGGGATTCCCCCAGGGGGTCGGGTAAGCCGTTCATCCGGGTCAGCGCAACTCGGCCGGGAGCAACTGGGCGAGCCGGCGTACCGCCCGGTGCTGCAACGCCTTGACGGCGCCCTCGTTGCGGCCCATGATCGCCGCCGTCTCGGCGACCGACAGGCCCTGCAGGAACCGCAGCACGATGCACTCCCGCTGGTCGTCACCGAGCTGGCCGACGCAGCGCAGCAGCTCGGTGTGGGTGAACTGGGTGAGGACCTGGCTCTCCGGGCCGGCCTGCGGGTCGTTCTCGTCGTCCGGGTCGGCGGTCGCCACCTCCAGCCGGAACCGGCTGGACTTGACGTGGTCCAGCACGATGTTGCGGGCGATGGTGACGAACCAGGCGCCGACGTCGCGGCCCTGGTAGCTCAGTGACTCGATCTTGCGGAACGCGCGCAGGAACGTCTCGCTGGTGACGTCCTCGGCCAGGGTCCGGTCGCCGACCCGGAACAGCACGTACCGGAAGACCGAGTCGACGTACTGGTCGTAGAGCCGGCCGAACGCCTCGGCGTCGCCGCGCTGGGCGGCCTGGACCAGGGACCAGGTGGCCACGTGCTCGTCGTCGGCCCGTTCGGGCGTGCCGACGGACGATGGAGCGTGGTCACCGCGTCTTTCGGCCACAGTGTCCCCGTTCGCGTCGCCGGGCCTGCCTCGGGTGATACTTCCCGGTCGCTGTGCGTCGCCGCCGACGGCCCTCAGCCCGACCCGCCCCAACACCCGGCCTCTCCGGCCGGGCCGGTTGGTGCTGGTCGATCTCGTCATCAGGCTCCTTGTGCCCCGCTGGCAGGCGCGTCAACCGGCGAGTGGCTGCCACAGCATACGTGGTGTGGCTACCGGTGAGTAGTTTCCGATCCCTCCGGTGGAGGAATGGCAACCACCCGACCCCATGACGTGAGTGATACCTGACACACTGCGTGGACTGGTGTGCACTCTGTTCCACCACTGGCTTCGGAGGCCGACGATGACCGGCGTATCACCCAATCGAGGGATGGCCGCGCTACCGGACGTCGACCTGACACGAAATGTGGCCGACCTGGTCGCGGACGCGGCCCGCACCTGCGGTGGCCGCCCGGCACTCGTCGACGCCAGCACCGGCGTCACCCTGACGTGGACCGAGGTGGACACGGAGGCGAACCAGCGGGCCAGGCGGCTCGCCGAGGCCGGCATGCACCCCGGCGACCGGGTCGCGGTCCGGCTGCCCACCGGCATCCCGTACTGCCTGACCGTGTTCGGCGTGCTGCGGGCCGGTGGCGTGCTGGTGCCGCTGAGCACCGACCTGCCGCCGGCCGGTGTCGTCGAACTGCTCGCCGACTGCCAGGCCAGCGTGTTCGTCGGCGACCCGGTGCCCGGCGTCGAGGTCACCACGATGCTGGCGGCGGACGGTACCGGCGACAGGACAGGCGACGCCGAACCGGTGACACCGGTCGCCGGCGGCGAGGACCTGGCCGTGCTCTGCTACACGTCCGGCACGTCCGGCCGGCAGCGCGGCGTCCTGCTGTCGCACCGGGCGCTGCTGGCCAACGTGGCCCAGTGCGCCGCGCTCACACCGCCGCCGGTCACCGCGACCGACCGGGTGCTGCTGTCGCTGCCGCTGTCCCATGCCTACGGGCTGGGACCCGGGCTGTTCCAGGTGGCCGCGGCCGGCGCGACCGGCGTGCTGCTGCCCAGGTTCACCGCGGACGACGCGCTCACCGCGATCCGCACCTACCGGGTGACCGCCCTGGTCGGCGTGCCGCAGATGTACTCGGCGCTGCTCACCGTGACAGATGAGCGGCTGCACGAGGACCTGGCCACGGTCCGGCTGTTCACCTCCGGCGCGGCGCCGCTGCCGCCCGCCGTGCTGGCCGGTATCCAGCGGGTCACCGGCCTGCCGGTCTACGAGGGCTACGGCCTGACCGAGACCGCTCCGGTGCTCACCTCGACGCTGGTCTCCGGTCACGCCAAACCCGGTTCGGTCGGCCGGCCGCTGCCCGGCGTCGAACTGCGGCTGGTGGACAGCGACGGCGACCCGCTGCCCGGCCCGGACGCCGACGACGAACTGGACGACGAGACCGGCGGCACCGGCCAGGTCGCCGTGTCCGGGCCGAACCTGTTCAGCGGCTACTGGCCGGACGGCGCGCACGGCCCCGACGCCGACGGCTGGTTCCGCACCGGCGACATCGGCTACCTGGACGCCGACGGCGACCTGCACCTGGTGGACCGGGCCAACGACCTCATCATCGTGAACGGCTTCAACGTCTACCCCCATGAGGTGGAGCACGTCATCGGTCAGCTCGCCGGCGTCGTGGAGGCCGCCGCCGTCGGCGTGCCGGACGAGCGGACCGGCGAGACCGTCAAGGCGGTGGTGATCCGGCGCCCGGACGCCGGCCTGACCGCCGAGCAGGTGATCGAGCACTGCGGGCACCTGCTGGCCCGGTTCAAGGTGCCCACGTCGGTGGAGTTCGTCGACTCGCTGCCGCACTCGGCCACCGGCAAGCTGGCCCGCGCGGCACTGCGGCTAGGTTGGCCGTCAGTGTCAGGGTGATGTTGCCGCTGTTGCGGTGGTTGGGATCCTGGCCGTCGGTGATCTGGCTCGTAGGTTGGCTGCCGCCCGGGTGGGTTGGTCTGCATGCGTTGTGCCGGTCACCGGCTGGTCAGGGCCGACCGGCGTGACTTGATAGGAGCGTGGCTGCGCCCCCACTGAGGTGTGTCCGCCGGCCGGCCCAGCCGTCCCTTCGACGCTGGAAGGAGACCATCCCCATGGTGGTGGTGCTGGGTATCGATGTCCACAAGGACACCCACACGGCGCTCGCGGTCGATGCGGTGGGCCGGGCGCTGGGTGAGAAGACCGTGCGGGCCACGGATGCCGGTCATCGCCAGTTGGTGCGCTGGGCGCTGCGGGAATGGCCCGACCCCGAAGCGCTGAGCTTCGCGGTGGAGGACTGCCGGCATGTGTCCACCCGCCTGGAACGGGCGTTGTTGGCCGCCGGGCAGCGGGTGGTGCGGGTGCCGCCCAAGTTGATGGCCGGCGCCCGCGCGTCGGCCCGCACCCGGGGCAAGTCCGATCCGATCGACGCCCTGGCCATCGCCCGGGCGGTGCTGCGCGAGCCGGATCTGCCGGTTGCCTGCCATGACAGCGTGTCACGGGAGATCAAACTGCTGGTCGATCACCGTGAAGACCTGGTGGGCACGCGAACCCGGATCCAGAATCGGTTGCGGTGGCACCTGCACGAGCTGGACCCCGAGCTGGACCCGACCGCCCGGGGCCTGGACCGGTTGGGTGAGCTGGACCGGTTGACTGGGTGGCTGGGCGGGCAGCCGATGTCGATGGTGACCCGGATCGCCGCTGAACTGGTGGCCGATATTCGCGAGCTGACCGTGCGGGCCAACGCGATCGAACGGGAACTGGCCGCCCGGATGGCCGCCGTGGCGCCGCGGTTGCTGGCGCTGCCTGGCTGCGGCGCGTTGACCGCGGCCAAGATCGTCGGGGAGACCGCGAACGTCACCCGGTTCCGCTCGGATGCCTGCTTTGCCATGCACGCCGGTGTCGCCCCGATCCCGGCGTCCTCGGGCAGGACCACGCGGCACCGACTGGCCCGGGGCGGCAACCGGCAACTCAACGCCGCGTTGCACCGTATCGCGGTCACTCAGATCCGGTTGGACGGTCCCGGCCGGGCCTACTTCCAGCGGCGACGCGGCAACGGAGACACCACCATGGAGGCTCTGCGCGCGCTCAAACGTCGTCTGGCACGGGTCGTGTTCAACCTTCTGCGACCCGAGGGCACCGTCCATCCAGCCGCGCGTCCCGCAGCGGCTTGACATAGGAGCAACACACGAACAATCCGGACCAGGGTCCGGTCAGACAGTTCGATGTGTTCGTCGTTCATGGCGTAACCCCCACTCGTCTGGTGGGAGTTGACGTGACGGCCGGCAAGCCGGCAACGCAGCACGACAACCCCGGATAGCATCGGCTACCGGGGTGCTGCGGTGCCCCA
>DATEPR010000010.1:0-4111 GCA_035273045.1 Pseudonocardiaceae bacterium
CGACGTTCAGCGGCCGGTCGGCCTGCGGCACGCCGGGCACCGGGCGGGCGGTGCGTTCCAGGTAGGAGCGCAGCGCCGGCGGGGTGGTGACCGAACGGTCGCCGGTGAGCCGGGCGGCCTGCAGGACCACCGCCGCGGCCGCGCCGACCTCCTGCGCCGACGCCGACGTGCCACCGGTGTTGACCACGTCGACCGCGTCGGCAGCGCCGCCCGGCGAGTGCTCGAACCCGAGCACGTTGTCACCGGGCGCGGACAGGTTCACCCGGGCGCCGAACCCGGAGGAGAAGTCGGCGGCGCCGTTCCAGCGCACCTCGGGGAACGCCTGCTGGTCGGCCAGTGCCGCGTTGGCCGGATCCTGTGGTGGGGCCGACGCGATGTCGTCCAGGGTGACCCCGCCGACGTCGATCGCGCCCGAGTCCACGTCCAGCGACGGCGCCGTGGAGAAGTCGACGTCGTCCAGATCGGTGGCCTGCCGGGCCGAACAGGCGACGTCGGTGGCCACCGAACCGCCCGCCGGGCCGACGGCCGCGTCGGTCGGGGTGCGCAGGCCGTCGTTGGCGGACACCGCCACCGTGATGCCGAACTGGTGGGTGAGCCGCGCGATCAGCGCTTCGGTGACCGGGTCGTCCTCCAGGTACCGGGACGGGAAGCCCTCGGAGTCCAGGCCGAAGCCGAGGCTCGCGGTGATCACGTCCGGCCTGGGCGTCTGCCGGGCCGCGGCCAGGAGCGCCGCGTCCACGCTGCTGATCGAGCCGGTCGGGTCGGACGGCACGACCAGGCGGTACGCGGCGCCGGGCGCGATGCCCAGCAGGTCGGTCAGGCCGGAGCCCGGTTCGTCCGGCCGTTGCAGGTCGTGCGGGAGCGGCGCCATCATCGCGAAGTCGAGGTCGATCTCGGTGTCGAACGGGTCGACGTCGCAGGTTTCGCCGGTCGGGTCCAGCCTGGCCTTGGCGTCCGCCGTCCACGTGGGGATCAGCGGCATCGACGGCAGGTCGAGGAACCGCTGGCCGCCCTGGATCACCGTGGTCGGGCCGAACGCGGCCACGAACGGCGCGCACGGGTCGTCACCGGGCACGCCGGCCGACGTGAGATCGCCCAGCGACACGTCGGTGACCACCTCGCCGGTGCCGGGCAGTTGGTGGTACGCGGACTCCAGGCCCTGGTACGCCGGCACCCAGTCGGTCGCCGTGCTGTTGAGCAGGGACTGGGCACTGGACTGGAGCCCGACGTTCGTGGGCAGCGCCTGGCTCGTGGTGACTGCCGGGTGGATGGCCGCGCGGCCGGTGGCCGGCATCGGCACCGGTGTGGTGTTCAGCGGTGAGGCGATCCAGTCCGGTTCGGCGTAGGCGACGGCCGGTGACGCGGACAGCGCGGCCAGCGCCGCCGGCACCGAGGCGTGGGTGACGTGCATCGTGTAGACCCGGGACAGGTCGACACCGGTGTCGCCGGCCGGCGTCATGCCGCCGAACACCTGGTCCATGCTGGTCACGCCGATGCCGGCGAGCTGCTGGTTCAGCGTGGCGTTCGTGGTGTAGTCGGGCGTGGGCGCGCCGGGTGCCACGGCGGTCGCCGGCAGTTCCCGCCGGGCGCTGGTCGCGTTCACGCCGGCCGCGAGCACCACCTCCACCTGGTCGTGCGCGTACGGCACGGCAGGGGCCTTGGCCAGGTCGAACGCCACCCGCGGTGCGGCCGGCAGCACCCCCGCCGCGCCGGACGGGACCAGCGGGACCATCCGGTACTCGGTCGCCGCGGTGCCCGGCCGGAACACCTCGGCCAGGCCGTTGGAGAAGACGGTCGCGGTGTCGCAGTCGACCAGCCGCAGGTTCCGGTAGACGACGGTGGGCTTGTTGACCGCGGGCCGTGGCGCCGCGACAGCCGGTGCGGCGACGGCGACCACGCCGGCCCCGAGCAGGACCGCACATAACGCGAGTCTCGTGATGCGCCGCCGGGACGATGTCGCGTGACCTGACCGCACTGTGCCCTCCCACGTCCGGCGACCTGCTGCGGATCCAAGCTCCCCCGCCGCCGATCTTGAGTCAACAATGCGCGTGTCCTATTCTGACTTTGTCCGGTTCCGGTCACAGCCTGGTGGTGGTCGTGCGCGCGTTGCCCGGCGACGGCGATGAGGAGACCTACCGGGCGATCCTGGTGTCACCGGGACTCACGGCGTCCGCCATCGCGGCCCGCACCGGTGCCACGCCCGCCGCGGTCCGCGCCGCAGCCGGCCGGCTGGTGCGCACGGGCCTGGTGACGGCCACCGCGTCCCGTCCCGCCACCTACACCGCGCACCGTCCGTCCACCAGCATGAGCGGCCACGAGCGGGAACTGGAAGCGGCGCTGGAGGAGCACCGCAGGGCTGTGGCCGCGTTCGAGGAGCTCTACTCGGTCGGCCGGTCCGAGCACGCGCACGAACTGATCGAGGTGGTCACCGGCAAGGACCACATCGCGCGGCGTTTCGTCCACCTGGAGGCCACCGCCCAGCGGGAGATCCTGGTGTTCGACCGGCCGCCCTACGTGCTGCCGCCCGGCCACGTCACCCAGCGGGCAGCCGAACTGGAACTGCTGGCGCGGGGCGTTTCGGTGCGCTGCGTGTACGACCGGTCCTGCCTGGACGACAGCGGCGGCGCCGAACTGCTGACCGCGCTGAGCAGGGCCGGCGAGCAGATCAGGCTGGCCGCCGACCTGCCGGTGAAGGTGGCGATCTTCGACCGGTCGGCGGCGCTGCTGCCGTTGAGTGAGGAGTCCGGTGACGACCGGGTGGTCATCATCCGGCGGTCCACCATGCTGACCGTGCTGATCGCGTTCTTCGAGCGGGTGTGGCGGGAGGCCACGCCGTTCCTGCTGCCCACCGAACCGGCGCGGTCGGACGACACCGGCCGGCTGCTGTCCCTGTTGGCGGCCGGGCTGGGCGACGCGGCCATCGCGCGGCAGTTGGGCGTCAGCGAGCGGACCGTGGGCCGGCGGGTGCGGCTGCTGATGGACGAACTCGGTGCGGCAAGCCGGTTCCAGGCCGGCGCGGAGGCAGCGCTGCGTGGCCTGGTGACCGCCGAGGGTGACCGGCAAGCGTGACGAGTCCAACCACGCCAATGTGTTATCCGTGTTAGCGTGCCGGCCTGCCGAGGACGCGAGGGAAAACGCATGACCGAACGCGAGACCATGTTCGAGCACGCCGGCGGCGAGCAGGCGATTCGCCGTTTCGTGGACATCTTCTACAGCAGCGTGCTGGCCGATCCGGTACTGATTCCCTTGTTCGGCAAGGGAAAGCCGGAACACGTCGACCGCCTGACCGCGTTCGACTCCGAGTCGTTCGGCGGTCCCGACCGGTTCACCAGGGAGGTCGGCTTCCAGGAGCTGATCGACGCTCACCGCGGCCTGCGCATCACCGAGGAGCAGCGGCGCCGGTTCGTCGAGCTCTACCTGGCCGCCGCGGACAAGGCCGGGCTGCCCGACG
This sequence comes from Pseudonocardiaceae bacterium, assembly GCA_035273045.1. Classification (GTDB taxonomy): domain Bacteria; phylum Actinomycetota; class Actinomycetes; order Mycobacteriales; family Pseudonocardiaceae; genus DATEPR01. Next base: position 3,452 of record DATEPR010000010.1, read on the forward strand.
ACAAGCCGTTCCGCACCGCGCTGGCCGAGCACGTCGAGTTCGGCTCCCAGGTGGCGATGCGGAACTCCCACGCCACCACCGACGACGAACTGCACCCGCTGCGCGAGGTTCCGCACTGGAACTGGGCAGGCGACCCCGCCGACTGACCGCGGGTCAACGCGCGGCGACGGCTTCGATCTCGACGAGCTGGTCGGGGTAGCCGAGCACGGTGACGCCGAGCAGCGTGCTGGGCGCGTCGTGGTCGCCGAACGCCTCGGCCACCTCGTGCCACGCGGTCACCAGGTCGGCACGGTCGGTGCTGGCCACGTACACCGTCGTCTTGACCACGTCGCGGAACGTGGCGCGGGAGTCCTCCAGCGCGATCCGCAGATTGGCCAGCGCCTGGCGGGTCTGCGCCGCGACGTCCCCGGGCGCGGTGACCTTGCCGTGTTCGTCCAGCGGGCAGGCGCCCGCCGTGAACACCATGACGGCGTCCGGAGTGGTGGCGGCGTAGGCGTACGGGGCGTCCGGGTACAGCCGCGCACAGCGGATCAGGCGAACCGTCATGGCGGCGGATTCTGCCAGTTCGCCGCGCCGGGCACCACGACCGCGAGGGCAACCGCGCCGCCCTGTGCCGCCAGGTGGCGGCGGCCGCCGTGCCGCACGGCGTGCTCGCGTACC
>DATEPR010000011.1:0-6029 GCA_035273045.1 Pseudonocardiaceae bacterium
CGCCGGCGGACGGCGCCCGGATGGCGTCGTCCTGTTCCTTCTGGATGGTGGCGACGATGTCCCGCATCGTGTCGCCGCGTGCCCGGCTCAGCGACGCCATCAGCGCGCCCTCGCCGACCACGGTGATGTCGTCGGGCAGCGCGTCCGGCGCCAGCACGTCGTCGTCGATGTCCAGCACCCGTTCCCGTGAGCACCGGATCACCCTGCGCCGCAGTACGCCCATCGGGTGTTCCGCGGTGGCCTGGTAGAACGCGGCCGACGCGGGTGCCCGCCAGTCCAGGACGAGATTGTTGAAGTCGGCGTCCCGCAGGCCCATGCGCCCGACGTACAGCACCTCACCGTCCGGCTGGTCCGGTGCGGGGCCGAGGTCGAGCCGCCCGAACACCAGTCCCTCATGTTCGGCGTCCAGCGCCTGGAGCACCTTGTTGGCGTACTGGACCATCACGTCGCGCTCGATGAGCATCTGCGCCTGCTCGAAGATCGCCTCGCGGTCGGCGCCGTGCGCGAGCTGGTAGCCGCGGTCCCGCATGGCCTCGGTCTCCGTCCGCACTTCGGCCAGCCGCCGGTACACGCGGTCGACGTGCTGTTGCTCCACGGCGATCTCGGCCTGCCTGACGGCGTCCTCCGGCACCCGCCCTCCCCTTGGTGCGCGAAACGAAAATGGGCAGATGGATACGCTACGCCGAGTCCACCCGACGGTGACAGCCGGCGGGTCGCACGATGTTGCACACTGGCCGCCATGACCAGGATCGTGGCCGGCGTCGCGGGTGGCCGGCGGCTGCTGGTGCCGCCCAAGGGAACCCGCCCGACGTCGGAACGGGTCCGGGAGGCCGTGTTCAGCGCGTTGGAGTCCGCGATCGACCTGGACGGTGCCCACGTGCTGGACCTGTACGCCGGCTCCGGCGCGCTCGGCCTGGAGGCGCTGTCCCGGGGAGCGGCGTCGGCCACGTTCGTGGAGAGCGACCGCGCCGCCCTGGACGTGCTGCGCCGCAACGCGGCCGCCGTCGGCCTGCCCGGCACCACGGTGCTGCCCGGCGCCGTGGAGACCGTCCTGGCCGACCGGGCGCCCGAACCGTTCGACGTCGTGCTGGCCGACCCGCCGTACGCGGTGCCCGCCGACCGGCTCACGCTGGTGCTGGACCGCATGGCCGGCAACGGCTGGCTGGCCGGGCACGGCGTGCTGGTGCTGGAGCGGGCGGCCAGGGACGGCGAACCGGCCCTGCCGGACGGGTTGACCGCGATCCGCTCCCGCCGCTACGGCGACACGGTGACGCACTGGATCGGCTGGGCCACGGCCTGGGACTGACCGGCGGAGTGACGGCGACCACGGCGGCCTGCCGGGCGGTGCCGTGGCTGCTACGGTCCCGGCACATGAGGCGCGCGGTCTGTCCAGGCTCCTACGACCCGGTCACCAACGGCCACATCGACATCGTGGAGCGGGCCGCCGGGCTCTTCGACGAGGTCATCGTCGCCGTGCTGGTCAACAAGACCAAGAAGAGCCTGTTCACCGTGGACGAGCGGCTGGACATGCTGCGGTCGGTGACCGCGCACCTGCCCAACGTGCGGGTCGACTCGTGGCACGGCCTGCTGGTCGACTTCTGCCGCGAGCACGAGGTGTCGGTGATCGCGAAGGGCCTGCGCGCGGTCAGCGACTTCGACTACGAATTGCAGATGGCGCAGATGAACCAGCAACTGTCCGGTGTCGAAACCATGTTCATGCCGACGAATCCGCTGTGGAGTTTCCTGTCCAGCTCGCTGGTCAAGGAAGTCGCCGCCTACGGCGGTGACGTCGCGCACCTGGTGCCGGAACTGGTGAACCGCAGGCTGCTGGAGCGTTTCGCCGAGCAGCGCGCAGCCAACTAGGTCCTATTTCAAAAGCCTAGCCGAGCAGCGGGAATGCCCAGGGCCTGCGGCCGGTGAGTGGGCAAGGAGGGCTTTTGAAATAGGACCTCAAAGCGGCAGTTTCATGCCGACGTGGCTGGGCCGGAAGCCCAGCCGCAGGTAGAAGCGGTGCGCGTCGACGCGGCTGGCGTCCGTGGTCAACTGCACCAGCACGCAGCCGCGCTCCCGGGCCGTGTCGATCGCCCAGCGGATCATCGTCTCGCCCAGGCCGTTGCCCCGCATGTCCGACCGCACCCGGACCGCCTCGATCTGCGCCCGCGTCGCGCCCACCCGGGACAGCCCGGGAATGAACGTGAGTTGCAGCGTGCCCACCACCTCGCCGGCCGACTCGGCCACCACCAGCGACTGCCCGGGGTCGTCGGCGAGCGCGTCGAACGCCGCCAGGTACGCCGGGTCGCCCGGCCGTTCCCGTTCCGCGCCCAGCGGGTCGTCGGCGAGCATCGCCACGATCGCGGGCACGTCGTCCCGGCGGGCCGGGCGGATCATCAGGGCCATTGTGGCACGGTAACCGGACACGCCCGGTGGTGTGGCGGTCCGGGACCGGCGCACCCGATCGGGGCAGACTATGAACCGCCGATACTGCACGAGATCCGTTCGGGGAGTGGCCGTGTACCGGGTGTTCGAGGCTCTCGACGAGCTGGTCACCATCCTGGAGGAGGCTCGGGGCGTCCCGATGACCTCCGGATGTGTGGTGCCGCGCGGCGACGTGCTCGAACTGCTGGACGAGGTGCGCGACGCCATCCCCGGTGAGCTGGACGACGCCCAGGACGTGCTGGACCAGCGGGACGAGCTGATCGGCAAGGCGCAGCACGAGGCCGACCAGATCCTGAACAAGGCCGAGGCACAGGCCGAGCAGTTGGTCGACGAGACCCGCGCGGAGGCCGAGCGGGTGCTGGCCGAGGCCAAGGACCGGGCCGACCGGATGATCGCCGAAGCCGAGGCGACCGCCCAGCGCACGGTCGACGAGGGCCAGGCCGAGTACGAGGAACTGGTCGGCCGTTCCCACGACGAGGCCGAGCGGATGCTCCAGGCCGGCCGGGTCGCCTACGAGCGGGCGGTCGACGAGGGCCAGGCCGAGCAGGACCGGCTGGTGTCGCAGACCGAGGTGGTGCAGGCGGCGCACGCCGAGTCGGCCCGGCTGCTGGACGAGGCCCAGGCCGAGATCGACCGGCTCCGGGCCGAGTGCGACGCCTACGTCGACGACAAGCTCGGCGAGTTCGAGGACCTGCTCACGCACACGCTGCGCACGGTCGGCAAGGGCCGGTCCCGGCTGCGGCCACCGGTGGTGACGACCAACGGCCGCCAGTACGACTACCGGGAGTGACCGGCCGCGGCACGGTATGCTGGTTTCCGGTTCCAGTACCCGCCGCGTACTCTGGAACGGCTGTGCGCGGGAGGGTCCCAACGCACAGAACCCGACGCCATGACTGTTCACCGTGCCACTTCCGCGCGCCCGGCGACGGCCGGCCCGTGGGTGATCGACACCCGCGAACTGGGCCGGCGGCCGGGCTACAGCCGTCGCCACGAGCGCACGGCCCCGCTGACCAACGAGATCGGGTTCGAACCGGTCGTGTCGCTGCCCGCCGGCCGCGAGGTCAGCTTCGACGTGCTGGTCGAGTCCGTGGTGGAGGGTGTGCTGGTGTCCGGTACGGCCTCGGCCCAACTGGACGGTGAATGCGCCCGCTGCCTCGATCCGCTGGAGCAGCGGGTCGAGGTGGAGTTCACCGAACTGTTCGCCTACCCGGACAGCGCCACCGAGCAGACCACTGACGACGACGAGGTGCTGCGCCTGGTGGACGATCTCGTCGATCTCGAACCGGTGGTGCGCGACGCCATCGTGCTCGCGTTGCCGCAGGCCCCGCTGTGTTCGCCGGACTGTCTGGGCCTGTGTCCGGACTGCGGCGGCCGGTGGGCCGATCTCGGCCCGGACCACGGGCATGAGACCATAGATCCTCGCTGGGCCGGTCTGCGGGACCGGTTCGGCACCGGCGGCTGACGCCGAACCCCGGATTCATTCTCAGTGCTGACCACAGTGTGTGACGAGGAGAAGTAGTCGTGGCCGTCCCCAAGCGGAAGATGTCCCGCGCGAACACCCGTGCGCGTCGTGCCCAGTGGAAGGCGTCCGCGCCCACGCTGGTGGAGTGCTCCAACCGGGCCTGCCGTGCGCAGAAGCTGCCGCATGTGGTGTGCCCGAAGTGCGGACAGTACGACGGCCGCCAGATCATCCAGCCGGCCTGACGCGGTGCTCCCGCGGTCATGATGCGGCATGGGGGGTAAGAGCGTCCGGGGTGAGCGAACCGATCGCAGCCCGCTGCTGGCAGCGCTCGGCGTCGAGTTGGACGACGAGCTGCTGACGCTGTCGTTGACCCACCGCTCGTACGCCTACGAGCACGGTGGGCTGCCGCCGAACGAGCGGCTGGAGTTCCTCGGTGACGCTGTGCTGGGCGTCATCGTGACCGACCATCTCTACCGCGCGCATCCCACCCTGCCCGAGGGCAAACTGGCGAAGCTGCGGGCCAGCGTGGTGAACATGAACGCGCTGGCCAGCGTCGCCCGTGGGCTCGGCGACGGTGGCCTCGGTGCGTACCTGCTGCTGGGGCGCGGCGAGGAGCTGACCGGCGGCCGGGACAAGGCGAGCATCCTCGCGGACGGGCTGGAGGCCGTGATCGGGGCGGTGTACCTCGCCCACGGCCTTGAGCCGGCCCGCGCGCTGGTGCACCGCCTGTTCGACGAACTGCTGGCCGAGGCGCCGCGGCTGGGCGCCGGCCTGGACTGGAAGACCAGCCTCCAGGAACTGACCGCCGCCGCCGGGCTGGGCGTGCCCGAATACCTGGTCGACGAGTCCGGTCCGGACCACCAGAAGCAGTTCCGCGCCACCGTCGTCGTCGCGTCGAACAGTTACGGCGCCGGTGACGGCCGGACCAAGAAGGAAGCCGAGCAGAAGGCGGCCGAGGCGGCCTACAACGAGCTGTACACGTCCCTGGCCGCGGCGACGCCGGACGAGTCCGAGGCCGCTGACTGAGTTTCTGTCGGTCCGCGGGTTTTTGTCGGTCCGACGGGTAAGAATGGCGTGTGCCAGAGCTGCCCGAGGTCGAGGTCGTCCGCCGTGGCCTGTCAGATCATGTGGTCGGTCGGACGATCGCCAAGGTCGAGGTGCTGCACCCGCGCGCCGTCCGCCGCCACCTGCCCGGTCCCGCCGATTTCGAGGCCCGCCTCGCCGGCCGCACGGTGACGTCGGCCCGCCGCCGGGGCAAGTACCTGTGGTGGGAACTCGGCGACGGTGAGGCGGTGCTGGCCCACCTGGGCATGAGTGGCCAGTTGCTGGTCCGCGACGCCGGCTACGCCGACGAGATCCACCTGCGGATCCGGATCGCGTTCACCGACGACGGCCCGGAGCTGCGGTTCGTGGACCAGCGCACGTTCGGCGGCCTGTCCCTCGCGGAACTGGTGGACGCGCCGGTCGGCCTGGTGCCCGAACCGATCGCGCACATCGCCCGCGACCCGCTGGAGCCCGGCTTCGACCTGCCGTCGGTGGTGGCCGCGCTACGCCGGAAGCGGACCGAGCTGAAGCGCGCCCTGCTCGACCAGTCGTTGGTGTCCGGGGTCGGCAACATCTACGCGGACGAGGCACTGTGGCGCGCCAAACTGCACTGGGCCAGGGCCACGGAGAAGCTGAGTAGAGCGGCGGCGGTGGCGGTGTTGACGGCCGCCACCGAGGTGATGACGGAGGCCCTGGCGGTCGGCGGCACGTCGTTCGACGCCCTGTACGTCAACGTCAACGGCCAGTCCGGCTACTTCTCCCGGTCGCTGGCCGTGTACGGCCAGGACGGCGAGCCATGTCCCCGGTGCGGCACACCGGTCGTGCGCGAGCACTTCATGAACCGCTCGTCCTACTACTGCCCGCTTTGCCAGCGGAAGCCACGCAAGCGACTGATGTGACAGATGCACGAACCGAAGCACGTCTTGGCGTACGCAGGAGAGGTTAACAGAACAACGTGCACCGCAGTGCTTGCGTCGCCTCGCGGATCGGGCTACGTTGGATCTCGCACCGCGCGAAGTGCCGAGTCGAAGCACGATAGTGCGGACATAGAGACGGCCCCGAGTACCGGGGCCGTCGGGCCAGGGCT
>DATEPR010000012.1:0-9197 GCA_035273045.1 Pseudonocardiaceae bacterium
CCGCCGGGCTGCCCACCACCGTCACCACCGGCCCGGTCAACACCGGCTCCACCGGCGGGTCGACGTGCGGCGCCGGCAGGTGCCGCGCCAACCCGCCGGAACCCACCCCGAACAGCCCCGGCGCCGCCAACCCGGCCGCCACCACCGCCAGATGCTCCTCGGTCACCGCGTCACACACCACCGCGTCCACACCCCGCGCCAACTCCGCCACCCGCGCCAGCCCGGCCAACCCCACCGCACTCACCGCCAACCCCGCCGACCGCAACAATCCCACCACGTCCGCAGCTGGCCGGCCGTCCACCCACACCACACCGTCGCGCACCACCCGGCCCGTCGCCGGAAACGCCGGCGCCACCACGGCCACCGCACCCAACGCGGCAGCCGTCGCCGCCACCTCAGCGGCCACATGCCCGCGCAGCAGCGAATCCACCTTCCGGTACAGCCGCCGACCCGGCCCGCTCGCGTGCACAGCCGCCACCGCCCGGCGCACGGCGTCGGCCACCGGCGCCGCCCGCGAGTCCACGTCCACCGCCACCACCGGAGCCGACATCGCCGCCGGCACCCCCAACGCCACCCGCGCACCCGGGAACGCCACCGCCGAGTCCGCCGCCCCGGTCACGTCGTCCGCGACGATCGTCAGCGGCGTCATCGGCCCGCCAACAGGTCGACCACATCGGCCAGCGCCCGTTCGTCACCCACGTTCCCGGCGAACACCACATACGGCACACCCATCGCCTCCGGCGCCGCCTCCACCGGCGCGAACACCGACACCATGCCGGGAAACACCTGCCCCAACACGGTCGCCCGCCGCATCCCCAACCCGCGCACGGCCACGTCGTGCGACGTGATCCCACCCTTCGCCACCACCCACGCCGGCCGCGCCGCCAACGCCCGCCGCACCACGTCCGCCACCCCGGCCGACACCGCGCGGGCGACCGCCAGGCCGTCCGACCCGGTCACCACGTCCCGACTGGTGAACAGCACCACGTCCGACCCGGCCAGCGCCGCACCCACCCGGCCCGCCGCGTCCGCCACCAGCGCCGGCGCCCGGTCCGGATCGGCCAGCGTCGCCGCGTCCAACTCCACCGCCACCAGCGAACCCCGCTGCCGCGCCACCGCCAACTGGCGACTGGTCTGCCCGACATGCGACCCCACCACGACCAGCCCGTGCCCGCCGGGATGCCCACCGGGCCAGATCGTCGCCGCCGTCACCGGGCCGATCGGGTCCACACCGGACAGTGCCCGCACGAACGACGGCCCGGTCCGGAACAGGAAGTCGTCCGCCACGTCCAGCAGGCCCAGTACCACGATCTCCAGGTCCGCGTAGTCCGTGGCGTTCACCACCACGAACCGGCCACCCGACACGCCCCGCAGGATCCGCCCGACCCGGTCCGGGCCGCCGTCCCGGATGTCGGCCAACGACACCGAAACCACGTCCGTGGCGGCGATCGCGCCGCCGCTGCGTTCGGCCACGAACTCCCGCAGGTTCGACGACGAGTACCCGAACGTGGCGTCCCGCGCGAACTCCGTCTCACCCACCGGCACCGGCCGGCCGTCCACCACCGCCCAGTGCACGTCGCCCTCGGTGTAGCGGCCGGCCTCGAAATACGCCGGCACCAGCAGCACACCCCGGTAGTCGCGGCCGGTGACCCGCCGCCGCACCGCACGCAACGCCGCCACCTCGGCGATCACGTGGCCGCGCAACGTGGAGTCACTGCGGCTGACCAACCGCACCGGAAACCCCAACTCCCGGCCCTGCCGGCACACCGCGGCCGCCACCTCGGCGGTCACCGCCGCCGCGTCCGCCGCGGACATGCTGCGCGTGTTCGTCAACACGAAACTGGTCGACGGTTGCGCCATCGCCAGCGCGTACTCCCGCTCGTCCAGCACCGTCACGATCCGCGCGTCGTGCATCGCCTGCGACCCGGTCGGATCGTCGTCCAGCACCACGATCCGGCAGCCCGCGGCCGCGTTCGCGGCCCGGATGGCCGCACGGGCACCCGGTTCGTGGCGCGGCGGCATCCCGTCCTCCCCGCATTTTGTTGACAATCTGGTTCCCAAAGATAGGCTAGACCGCCGAGGGAACCGGAGGTGGGAATGGCGTCGACGACGGACCCGCTCCGCGTCGCCGTTCTCGGCCTCGGCGAAGCCGGCGGCGAGATCGCCCGCGACCTCGTCGCCGCCGGCGTCGACGTCCGCGGCTACGACCCGCTCGACATCGACGTGCCCGGCGTGACGCGGTGCGACAGCGAAGCGCACGCCGCCACCGGCGCCGCCGTGGTCCTCAGCGTCAACAGCGCGTCCGCCGCCGTCGCCGCGTTGCGCGCCGGACTGCCCGGCACGTCCACCACCGCGATCTGGGCCGACCTGAACACCAGCGGCGGCCGGCTGAAACGGGAACTGGCCGGGATCTGCGCGGACGCCGGTGTCGCGTTCGCCGACGTCGCGATGATGGCACCCGTGCCCGGCAAGGGCCTGCGCGTGCCGATGCTGGTCTGCGGCGCCGGCGCCGCCGCGTTCACCGACACCGTCCGCGGCCTCGGCGGTGACGTCGAACTGCTCGCCGGACCGCCCGGATCGGCCGCCGACCGGAAACTGGTGCGCAGCGTCTTCTTCAAGGGCATGACCGCCGCCGTCGTCGAGGCACTCCAGGCGGCCCGCGCCGCCGGCTGCGAGGAATGGTTGCGGCAGAACATCAGCGACGAACTCGCGAAGGCCGACGCCGCCACACTGGACCGCCTGGAACACGGCACCTACAAGCACGCCGTGCGGCGCGCCGCCGAGATGCGCGCCGCCACCGACCTGCTGACCGACCTGGGCGTGCCGGCCCGGATCAGCGCCGCCACCGCCGGACTGCTCACCGCGTTGGCCACCACCGGAACGCCGGAACGGCACGATGCCCGGTAACGCGCCGGCCGGCTCCCGCGCCGAACCGACCGGGGACGCCGTCTACCGGGCGATGCGCGAGGACATCGTCGCCGGCCGGCGGATGCCCAACGAACGGCTCGTCGAGGCCGACCTGGCCGCCGCCATGCACGTCGGCCGCGCCGCCATCCGGTCCTGCCTGGTGCGGCTGGAACAGGACGGCCTCGTGGTCCGCGAACCCAACCGGGGCGCCCGCGTGCGCATGGTCACCGAAGCCGAGGCCACCGAGATCCTGCAAACCAGGGCCGTCCTGGAAGGACTCGTGGCCCGCGAGGCCGCCGTCCGCGCCACCCCCGACGCCGTCGCCGAGATGCGCGGCATCCTCGCCGACATGCGGGCCCGCATCGACGCCGACGACCCGCTCGGCTACTCCGACGCCAACGCCCGCCTGCACGCCGCCATCGTGCGCACCGCAGAACACCGCACCGCCGCCCGGCTGATCGCCGGACTCAAGGCCCAGGTGGTCCGGTTCCAGTACCGCACCATCCTGGTGCCCGGCCGGTCCCGGAGTTCGCTGCGCGAACACACCCGCATCGTGGACGCGATCGCCGCCGGCGACCCGGACCGCGCGGAAGCCGCGATGCGGACCCACCTGTCCCAGGTCGCCGGCACCATCAAGGAATCCCCACACACGCCGGGAGCTTTCTGAGACCACCGGAGGCGCGGATGAGTGGCAACCAACCCAACACCGTCGCCGTGATCGGCGGCGGCACCATGGGCCTGGGCATCGCCCAGGTGTTCCGGTTCGCCGGGTCGCGGGTCATCCTCTGCGACGCCGACGAACCGGCCAGCCACACCGCGAAACGCGACCTGGCCGCCCGCACCGAACGCCAGGTCCGCGCCGGGCTGCGCCCGGACACCCACCTGGCCGCCGCCGCCGACGTCGACGTGGTGTTCCCGGCCACCGCCGCGGTCGCCGACGCCGACGTCGTCATCGAGGCCGTGCCCGAAGTCATGGCCCTCAAACAGGACCTGTTGCGCGACATCTCGCACGCCACCCGGCCGGACGCCGTCATCGCCACCAACACCTCGTCCTACCCGATCGACCAGCTCGCCGAACAGGTGCGGCTGCCCGACCGGTTCCTCGGCTGGCACTGGTTCGCCCCACCGGAATGGGTGCCGTGCGTCGAGGTCATCCGCGGCCCCGACACGTCCGGCGACGTCGTCACCCGCAGCAAGGACATCCTCACCGGCGTCGGCAAACGGCCCGCCGAGGTGGCCAACGCGCCCGGTTTCGTCGCCAACCGGCTGCAGATGGCGATGTTCGCCGAAGCCGTCCGGTGCGTCGAGGAAGGTGTCGCCTCACCCGCCGAGATCGACGAGATCATCAGCGGCAGCGTCGGGTTCCGCCTGCCGCACTACGGCCCGTTCGCCATCGCCGACATGGCCGGCCTGGACACCTACGTCTCCGTCTACGAATGCCTGCGCGACGCCTACGGCGACCGGTTCACCCCGCCGCAACGGCTGCGCGACCTCGTCGCCGAAGGCCGCCACGGCACCAAGAACGGCCACGGCTTCGCCGACTACACACCGGACGACCAGGATCGGCTGCTGTCCGAACGCGACGCCCGCTACGCCGCGATGAACGACTTCGTCCGCGGCCTCGACCGTGGCTGACGGGCAGGTGCTGGTGGTCGGCGCGGGCGCCATCGGCGGTGTCATCGCCGCCGCCCTCACCACCCACGGCCGGCCCGTCCAGGTGCTGGACGCCGACCCCGCCCACGTCGCCCACCTGCGCCACCCCGGCCTGGTCACCGACCGGCTCGGCACCGTCACCACCACCCGGATCGACGCCGTCACCGACGTCGACGACCTCGGCGGCCGGTTCACCACCGCCATCGTCACCGTCAAGGCCCCGCGACTGGCCGCCGCGCTCGGCCCGCTGGCCGGCCGCGACCTCGTCGACACCTACCTGTCCCTGGGCAACGGCCTGGTGCAGGACCGGATCGGCGCCGTCGTCGGCGCCGACCGGCTGGTCACCGGCGTCGTCGAATGGGGCGCCACCAATCTCGGCGCCGGCCACGTCGCCCAGACCACCACCGGCCCGTTCGTCATCGGCGAACCCGACGGCACCACGTCGGCCCGCCTGACCGGCATCGCCGAACTGCTGACCGACGTGGCCGACGTGCGCACCACACCGGACATCCGCGGCCAGGTCTGGTCCAAACTCCTCGTCAACAGCGCCATGTCCGGGCTGGGCGCGGTCACCGGGCTGCGCTACGGCCAGATCGCCGCCGACCCGCTGGGCCGGCGCGCCCTGTACGGGCTGTGGCGGGAAGGCTGGGACGTCGGCGTCGCCCAGCACCTGCGCCTGGACACCGTGCTTGGCGTCCACCCGGACGAACTCGCCGTCCGGCCCGGCCACCCGGTCGAAGCCGCCGACCGGGCACTGGACGCCGCCATGGCCGTCGCGGCGGCCACCAAGGCGTCCATGTCGCAGGACCTGGAACGCGGCATCCCCACCGAGGTGGACGTCATCAACGGCGGCGTCGTCACCACCGGCCGCCGCCTCGGCCTGCCCACCCCGCTCAACGCGCGGGTGGTCGACATCGTCCACGAGTGCGAGCGCGGCAGCCGCCGGCCCGACGTGGCGAACCTGGCCTGCCTCACCGACCTGCTCCCGTGAACAGGAGACCACAGTGGACAGTGCGGACACCACCATCATCACCTGCGCCCTGACCGGCGGCATGACCGTCCCGGCCCAGAGCCCGGCCATCCCGATCACCGTCGAGCAGATCGTCGCCGACGGCGTCCGCGCCTGGGAGGCCGGCGCCGCCGTGCTGCACATCCACGTCCGCGAACCCGCCACCGGCAAACCCACCGCCGATCTCGACCTGTTCCACCAGGTCCTGACCGGACTGCGGGAGCGGACCGACGCCGTGCTCCAACCCACCACCGGCGGGGGAGTGGGCATGACCATCGAGGAACGCGGCGCCGTGGTCAGCCGGTTCCGGCCGGAGATGGCCACGTTCAACGCGGGCAGCTTCAACTTCGGGATCTTCCCGGTCGCCCAGCGGGACCTGCCGTTCGCCGACTGGGAACGCGACTACCTGGAAGGCACCCGCGACTACGTCTTCCGCAACACCTTCGCCGACATGACCTACCTGGCCGGCCTGATGCGCGACGCCGACACCCGCCCGGAAGTCGAGATCTACGACGTCGGCCAACTGTTCAGCCTGCGCCGCCTGGTCACCGACGGCATCCTGCACCCGCCGTTCAACATCCAGTTCGTGCTCGGCGTGCTGGGCGCCAACGGCGCCGAACCCGACCAACTGCTGCACATGCTGCGCACCGCGCAACGCCTGTTCGGGCCGGACGCGTTCACCTGGTCGTCCGCCGGCGTCGGCTACCCCGGCGAGTTCCACCTGGCCGCGATGAGCCTCATGCTGGGCGGCAACGTCCGCGTCGGCCTGGAGGACAACCTGCGGGTGCGGCGGGGCGAGCAGGCCAAGTCCAACGTCGACCTCGTGCACAAGGCGGTCGAACTGCTGCGCCTGTTCGACCGGGAACCCGCCACCGCGCGACAGGCCCGCGACCGGCTCGGCCTGAAAGGCGCAGCCGCGGTCGGCTTCTGACGCGATTGACCACCAAATGATGTGCAGGATCGTTGACAATCTGGTGTGGGTGCGGTTTGCTCGCTGCTGGACCACCGCGACCGGGAGGGCTGCATGGCCAGGGTCCCCTACCTCGACGCCGCCGACCTGGACGAAGCGGACCGGCCGCTGCTGGCCCGCCCGATCAACCTGTTCCGCGGCCTGGCCCACAGCCCGGACGGGCTGGCCCACTTCCACGCCATCGGCGACTGGATCCGCCACCGGTCCGGAGTGGACCCACGGTTGCGGGAACTGGCCATCCTGCAGGTCGGCTACCTGACCCGCAGCCGCTACGAATACGCCCACCACATCCGGATCGGCCGCGACTTCGGCCTGTCCGACGACGACATCCGCCTGGTCCGCACCGACACGCCACTACCGGACGGCGCCACAGGCACCGTACTGCGGGCCGCCCGCGAACTCACCGTCGAAGCGGACCTCACCGACGCCACCTGGCAGGCCATGGTCGACGCCCTCGGCGTGCGGCAGTCCGTGGAACTGGTGCTGGTCATCGCCCACTACAACGCGGTGATCCGGGTGCTGGCCGCCCTGGCCATCGACGTCGAACCGGACTACCGGCACCACCTCGACGAGTTCCCCTTCGAACCACAGGTGACCGCATGACCCTGCTGCTCGGTGTGGACACGCTCACCTACCACTGCCGCCTGGACGCGGGCGAGATCACCGTCGAGGAGGTGTTCCGCGAGGCGGCCGAACTCGGTTTCGCGTTCGTCCAGATCAACGTCGTGCACGTGCGGCACCGGTCGGACACCGAACTGGCCGAGCTGCGCGGCCTGGCCGACGAACTCGGCCTCGCCGTGCACGTGGCGGGCGAACAGGTCGGCTACGCCCACCGGGGCGAGACACCCGCCGACGGCGTGCGGCGCATCCTGGAATGGGCCGAGTACTGCACCGCCGTCGGCAGCCCGTACCTGCGCGTCTCGTCCGGCTTCTACCGGCAGGAACTCACCGACCCGGCGCTGGTCGCCGCCGAACAACGCTACGTCACCGACACCTTGCGCCTGGCCGCCGCCGAACTGGCCGGCACCGGCCTGAAGCTGCTGCTGGAGAACCACTCCGACTTCACCGTCGGCGAGTACACCCGGATCATCGAGGAGGTCGGCCCCGACTCGGTCGGCGTGTTCCTCGACCTGATCAACCCGATCAGCACACTCGCCGACCCGCTGCCGGTGGTCACCGAACTGGTCCGGTGGGCGCCCGCCGGGCACGTCAAGGACTACCGGTTCGAGTCGCACTACGTGGCGGGCGGATTCCACCGGCGCGGCTTCGAGGTGCGATGGTGCTACCCCGGCGAGGGTGTCGCCGACCTGGCCGCACTGGTCGGCGCCGTCGCCACCGGCCACCGCTCACCCGACTACCACCTGTCCGTCGAGGGCCTGGACAACCGCAGGGGAGTGGCCGACCAGCGGGACCGGCTGAAGTCCGCATTGGACACCCTGCGGGCCGTCACCGGGTCGGCGGCGTGACGGCACTGGCCGGCAGGGTCGCGCCGGTCACCGGAGCCGGCACCCGCGGCGCGGCCGTCGTGTTCGCCCGCGAAGGCGCGTCGGTCGTGCTGATGGACGCCGACGAACGGACCGCCGACGCCACCGCCGAGACGATCCGCGGCGAGGGCGGCACGTGGGGCCGGTTGGACGTGCTGCACGACAACGTCGGCGTGTCGTCCGTGGGCACCGTGGTCGACGTGACCGAGACCGAATGGGACCGGCTGATGGCCGTCAACGTCGAGAGCATCATGCTCACCACCGGCGCGGCCATCCCGGTGGACGGAGGAGCGACACTGCGAGGGCCGGAACGTGGCTGACGAACAGGGCCGCCCGGTGGCCCACCGGTTCACCGGCAGAGTCGTCGTGGTCGTCGGCGCCGGCCAGACACCCGGGCCGACGATCGGCAACGGCCGCGCCACCGCACACCTGTTCGCTGTGGAGGGCGCCACCGTCGTCGCGGCCGACCGGAACCCGGACGCGGCAGCCGAGACCGTCGCCGGCATCGAGGCGGCCGGCGGGCGGGCCGTGGCCAGGACGGTCGACGCCACCGACGAGGCCGGCATCCGCGACCTGTTCGCCCGCACCATGCGCGAGCACGGCCGGATCGACGTGCTGCACAACAACGTCGGCATCAGCATCGCCGGCGGCGACGCGCCCGTCACCGACATCACCGTGGACGCCTTCGACCACGTCACGACGGTGAACCTGCGCAGCATGGTGTTCGCCTGCAAGCACGTCATCCCGTATCTGGTCGAGGCCGGCGGCGGCGTGATCACCAACATCTCGTCCACGGCCGCGGTGCTGGACTACCCGTACGTCGCCTACAAGACGTCCAAGGCCGGCGTGATCGCGCTGACGTCACACCTGGCGATCCGCTACGCACCACACGGCATCCGCGCCAACTGCATCCTGCCCGGCCTGATGAACACGCCGATGGCCATCGAGAACCGCATCGCCAAACTCGGGCTGAGCCGCGAGGAAGTGGTCGCGCAACGCGACGCCCAGGTCCCGCTGCGAGCCCGCATGGGCACCGCCTGGGACGTCGCCCACGCCGCCCTGTTCCTGGCCTCCGACGAGGCCGGCTTCATCACCGGCGCCGCCCTCCCGGTCGACGGCGGCCAAACCCTGAAAACCGGCTGAATCACGCGGACGGTCAGCCCAGCCAGCGGCC
>DATEPR010000013.1:0-2734 GCA_035273045.1 Pseudonocardiaceae bacterium
CGGCGTACCCGCCGCCGTCCTGCCGCACCTGGCCCTGTCCGCGACGTTCGAGTCGGAGCAGACCCGGACCGCACTCGACGGTGCCACGGCTCCCGATGTCCACGAGTACGCCGACGTCCTGTGGCACTACTGGGCAGCCCACCTCGACCCGGACCGCGCCCGGCACACCGATCGGCGCAAACCGTTGGCGGGCAGGCGGATCGTGGTCACCGGCGCGTCGTCGGGCATCGGCCGCGCGACCGCCATCGCGGTCGCCGCCCGGGGTGCCGTGCCGTTGCTGGTGGCGCGCAGGCAGGACGAACTGGAGGCCGTACGGGCCGAGATCGAGGCCGCGGGCGGCACCGCGCACGCCTACCCGTGCGACCTCACCGACGCCGACGCGGTCGACGCCCTGGTCAAGCAGCTCCTGGCCGACCACGAGGCCGTGGACATGCTGGTGAACAACGCGGGCCGGTCCATCCGGCGGTCCGTGCGGCTGTCCGTGGACCGCATGCACGACTTCGAACGGACCATGAACCTCAACTACTTCGCGCCACTGCGGCTGATCCTCGGCCTGCTGCCGCACATGCGGGCGCGCGGGTTCGGGCACGTCGTCAACGTCACCACCATGGGCCTGCAGACCGACACGCCCCGGTTCTCGGCCTACCTGGCGTCCAAGGCGGCGCTGGACGAGTTCAGCCTGGTCGCCGGCCGGGAACTGCTGGGCGACAACGTCACGTTCACCACGGTCCGCATGCCGCTGGTGCGGACGCCGATGATCGCGCCGACCACCGCCTACCGCGCGTTGCCGGCGGCCAGCCCGCAGGACGCCGCGCTGCTGGTGGTGCGGGCGCTGGAACGGCGGCCCGTCCGGGTGAACCGGCCGGAGGGCGTGGCCGCCGAACTGGCGGCATTGCTGGCGCCGAACGTGAGCAGGCTGATCGCGCACCTCGGCTACTCGATGATGCCGGAGGGCTCGCACCGCCGGTCCGCCGCCGCGGCCGTCGCGGGCACCCTGACCAGGCTCTGGTGGCGTCCCTGACCTTGATCGTGACAAATGTCAGGGCAAACCTCTGACGGTTGGCACCCCGCCCGCACCCGAAACAGTGCCACGATCGTCGGTATGGAGAGCCGACCGACGACTCACACCGCCGAGCTGGACACGCCCGCACCCCTGGCCGTGCCCGGCACCGGCGGGCTTCTGCTGCGCGACCCGCGCCGCCGCGTGCACCGGCGCTCGATCCTGTGGTGGAGCCTGCGCCCGGCCCTGTTCTGGCTGGTGGTGATCCTCGGCCAGGCGGCGGGCGAGATCTTCGCGGCACCGCCACCGGGCTGGCTGCTGATCACGTTGATCGCCTCGGTCGTCGTCGGCGCCCTCCAGGTGGCGATCGAGCCGCAGTGGCGCTACCGCGTGCACCGCTGGGAGGCGACGCCGGAGGCCGTGGTCACGAAGACCGGCTGGCTCACCCAGGAGTGGCGGATCGCGCCGCTGTCCCGGATCCAGACCGTGGACACCAAGCGCGGCCCGCTGGAGCAGTTACTCGGGCTCGCCACGGTCACCGTCACCACCGCGTCGGCCGCCGGCCCGGTGCAGATCGCCGGCCTAGCCCACGCGGACGCCACCGAACTGGTCGACGAGCTGACCGCCACCACCCAGGCCACGCCGGGTGATGCGACATGAGCGAGCTGACCACCGCGAGCCAGGTCGACCAGGACGTCGCGCCCGTACCGGCGGGCACCGACGGCTGGCGGCGGCTGGAGATCAGGACGATCCTGGTCCGGCCGTTCAACGAGATCCTGAGCTTCATCCCGGTGCTGGTCGGCGTCGTGGCCCTCGGGCAGCACGGCGGCCAGCGCCTGTACTGGGGCCTGGGCATCATCGCGCTGCTGCTCGGTCGTGGCCTGCTGCACTACCTGACCACGAAGTACCGGATCACCGACGAACAGGTCGAGCTGCACACCGGTCTGGTGTTCCGGCAGCGGTTCGCCACCCGGCGGTCCCGGATCAGGACGGTCGAGTCGACCGCGAAGTTCGGGCACCGGCTGTTCGGCGTGACCGCCGTCCGGATCGGCACCGGTCAGCACGAGCAGAAGAGCGGCAAGACCATGAAGCTCGACGCGGTCACCAACGTCGAAGCCGATCGGTTACGCCGGGAACTGCTGCGCCGCACGGCATCGACCGACGGTGCCGTGGCCGACCGGCGGCCGCCCGCCGAGGTGATCGAACGGCTGGACTGGGGGTGGCTGCGCTACGCGCCGCTGACGCTGTCCGGGCTGTTCGCGATCGTCGCGGTGGCCGGTCTCGCGTGGCGGGTGATCAGCGAGCTCGACATCCGTGTCGACCGGATCGCCCTGGCCCGGGACGGCGTGCGCTGGTTCGAGCACGCCAACCTCGGCATGGTGATCACGGTGGTCGCGGCCGTCGGCGTGCTGATCATCGTGTTCGGCTCGATGGTGGTCTACGCGCTGAAGTTCAGCGGCTACCAGCTCACCAGGGAGGCCGACGACACGCTGCACGTGCGGCGTGGACTGCTGACCACACAGGCGGTGACGATCGAGGAGGCGCGGCTGCGCGGCGTGGAGATCCGGGAGCCGATGCTGCTGCGGGCCGGCAAGGGCGCGCGGTGCTCGGCGGTGGCGACCGGGTTACAGCACAAGAGCGAGAGCCACCTGCTGATGCCGCCCGGTCCGGCCGTCGAGGCGCACCGGGTCGCGGCCGAGGTGCTGCGGGTCCCTGGCGACTCGCCGACGGTCG
>DATEPR010000014.1:0-2271 GCA_035273045.1 Pseudonocardiaceae bacterium
TGGTCTCCTGCTCCAGCGCGACGAAGACGCCCGGCCCGATGATGTTGATCAACAGGTAGAGGGAGGACACTGCGACCGCGTCCGCGGTGGGCAGGGTGCGGCCGGCGAGGGCGACGAAGCCGTAGCCGGCGATGCCCAGCACCAGCAGGCCGCCGCCCATCAGCGCGGCGGGACCGAAGCGCCAGCGGACGCCGGCCACCGCTGTCACCGGCCAACCGTAGCCAGCGAGCCACCCCGGCAATGCTTCAGTTGGCGGGTCGACCACCGCGTGCACCGAACCGATGTGGTTGAAGAAGTCGACGAAGTTGCCGCCGACCGGGGTCATGACCGCGTTCGGGATGGCCTGGCCTTTGGTGAAGTTGAGGTTCGACACGCCGAGCAGCCTCGCCGACCACGGGAACACCGTCAGAAAGCTGCTGTCGGTCGGCGTCACGGCGGTGACGTTGAGGACCACGGCGGTCACGCCGGTGGCCGGAACACGCCGTCAACAACCTCCTGGGTTACTACACCTAGCGCGGGAACGTGCGCGCGGCAGCGAGGAACGCGTCGTTCTCGGCGGCGTCGCCGATCGTCACCCGGGCGCCGTCACCGAGGAACGCCCGCACGATCACCTTGTGGTCCATGCAGTGCTCGTTGAACGCGGCCGTCCGCTCCCCCAGCGGCAGCCACACGAAATTGGCCTGTGTCGGCGGCACCTCGTAGCCCATGTCGAGCAGTTCGCCGCGCACCCGGCCCCGCTCGGCCACCACCTGCCGGCACCGCGCCATCAACTCGTCCTCG
This sequence comes from Pseudonocardiaceae bacterium, assembly GCA_035273045.1. Taxonomy (GTDB): domain Bacteria; phylum Actinomycetota; class Actinomycetes; order Mycobacteriales; family Pseudonocardiaceae; genus DATEPR01. The sequence continues at coordinate 781 of DATEPR010000014.1, forward strand.
GCGTCCAGCGACGCGATCGCCGCCGCCTGCGCCACCGAGTTCACGCTGAACGGCACGTACACCTTGCGCAGCGCGGCGGCGACCGGCTCCGGCGCGATGCAGTAGCCGACGCGCAGCCCGGCGAGCCCGTACGCCTTGGAGAACGTGCGCAGCACGGCCACGTTGCGCCGGCCGCGCTCCCAGGCCGCCGTGGTGACCGCGATGCCGTCCGGGACCGACGGGTCGTCGACGAACTCGCGGTACGCCTCGTCGACCACCACGAGCACGTCCTCCGGCACGGCGTCGAGGAACCCACGCAGTTCCGGTTCGGTGAGCGCGGTGCCGGTCGGGTTGTTCGGCGTGCACACGAACACCACCCGGGTCCGCGGCGTGATCGCGGCGAGCATGGCGTCGGTGTCCAGGCGGTGGTCGGGCGTGTTGGGCACACGCACGCCGGTCGCGCCGACGATCTGCGAGATGATCGGGTACGCCTCGAACGACCGCCAGCCGAACACCACCTCGTCGCCGTCGTTACAGGTGGCCTGCACCAGTTGCTGGCACAACGTCACCGAGCCGCACCCGACGGCCAGTTGCGCCTCCGCGACGCCGAACCGGGACGCCAGCCGCGCCACCAGCGCGCCCGCGCCACTGTCCGGATACCGGTTCACTCCGGTGGCCGCCGACGTGATCGCGGCCACCACGCTGGGCAGCGGACCGGCCGACACCTCGTTGCTGGCCAGCTTGATCGCGCCCGGTATCGACCGGCCCGGCACGTAGTCGGGCAGTCGCGCCAGGTCAACCCGGGTGTAGGCACTCATCGTGGTCCTCGTTCCGCTCGCGTTCTGCCTGTGAAAGTACCCAATGGCCAGGCCGGTGGGTTGCGCACATTTTTCCGGCCAGTTCTCTGGATCACGTTGACCGGTGTTCACCGGATCGTGGTTGGCTGGTGACATGACTCCCACCCGTGTCGAGATCATCGAGCTGACCGACGGTCGCTCGGTGCGCCTGACCATCGGTGAGCCTGAGAGGGCGGTGCGTGGCGGGCTCGTGGTGCTGCACGAGACGCGTGGGGTCACCGACGTGGTCAGAGGGCTGGTGTCCGGCCTGGCCGACGAGGGCTGGCTGGCGGTGGCGCCGAACCTGTACGGCGTGCTGCAACAGGACGAGTTGCCCGACGCCGACGTGGACCGCGAACTGTCCCGGCTGTCCGGGGATTCGGTGCTCGCCGACACCGACGTGGCCGCCGCGTGGCTGGCCCAGCAGGGCGTGGCGACGGACCGGACCGGCGTGATCGGTTTCGATCTCGGCGGCACGGCGGCGATGGTGGTCGCCAGCAGTCGCGCGGTCGGGGCCGCGGTGAGCGTCGCGGGCGGCGGCATCCTGGCCCCGCTGGCCGACGGGCTCCCCGCGCTGGTCGACGTGGCCGGCGGCCTGGCGTGCCCGTGGCTGGGCATCTACGGCGACCAGGATTCGGCGACCCCGGGCGACGCGGTGGAGAAGCTGCGCGACGCC
>DATEPR010000015.1:0-7989 GCA_035273045.1 Pseudonocardiaceae bacterium
GCAAGCCGGCGGGCATCCGGGGCGCCGCGGCCGCCTGCACCGCGTCCCTGGCCTGCCGCTGCACGGTGATCTCCGCGGCGCACAGCGGGCAGCGGGCGATGTGGGCGGCGGCGCGGTCGAACGCGCCCGCGCTCAGCTCGCCGTCCACGAAGGCCACCACCGCGTCCGGCGCCAGATGAGCCTCGGGCAGCGCCGGAATGCTCCAACCGCCGCGCTCACTCATGACCGGTCCTCCACCAGACCGAAGCCTACGACACGACTCACCCGGCGCCCTCCTCGGCCAGCTCCCGCCGGCGTTCCAGGGATGCCCGCAAAGCCTGGCGGCCGCGGTGGATGCGGCTGCGCACCGTGCCCAGCTTGACGCCGAGCGTCGCGCCGATCTCCTCGTAGGACAGGCCCTCCACGTCGCACAGCACGACGGCGGCGCGGAACTCGGGCGCCAGCTCGTCCAGCGCGGCCTGCAGGTCGGGGTCCAGGTGGGTGTCCGAGTACAGCTGTTCCGGGCTCGGGTCGTCACCGGCCAGCCGGTCGGTGTCGTCGGGCAGGGCCTCCATGCGTAGCCGGGAGCGGCGCCGGGCCAGGTCCAGGAACAGGTTGGTGGTGATGCGGTGCAGCCAGCCCTCGAACGTGCCGGGCTGGTAGGAGGCCAGCGAGCGGAACACGCGGATGAACGTCTCCTGGGTGATGTCCTCGGCGTCGTGCTGGTTGCCGGACAGCCGGTACGCCAGCCGGTACACCCGGTCACCGTGCTCCCGCACGATGTCGTCCCAGGACGGCGGCTTCCAGATGGTCACGTCCTCCCCTGGGGACGTGACCTCCAGTTGTTCGCTCGCTGACGTACGCATCGGCGGGTCGGCACCTCCACGGGCCGGCTGGCCCTCTGACACACTCTCAACGTCGCTTCGGCTCACGTTGTTCCCACGCTCCCCCGGTCCGCCACTCCCACGTTGCCGTCTGACGTTATGTTCGCCCGTTTCGGTGAGGCATTACTCAGAGCCGCCTGAGACCTCGCTGAGAACCGTTCGGCAACAACCCGGCGCGTTCACCCGTTCTCCGTACAACGCGGCGCTACTGTCCTGTTTCGTGACGCCCGACGAGCGCACCGCGGCCGGCCCGGCAAGACTCGGGACGGTGTACGAGCACGTCGAGGGATACCTGCCCGAGGACGAGACGCTGGTCGCGGCGCGGGCCACGGCCAGACAGTTCGGCTGCGGGGCGATCGGCAACACCGGCGGGGCGACGCTGCGGTTCCTGGCCGCCGTCCTCCAGGCCAGGGCGGTCGTCGAGGTGGGCACCGGCGCCGGGGTGAGCGGGCTGTGCCTGCTGTCCGGCATGGCCGCGGACGGCGTGCTGACCTCGATCGACATCGAACCCGAGGTGCAGCGGCAGGCCAGGCGGGCGTTCGTGGACGCCGGCGTGAGCGCGAGCCGGATGCGGCTGATCATGGGCCAGGCCCTTGAGGTGCTGCCCCGGCTCACCGATGGCGCCTACGACCTGGTGTTCTTCGACGCCGCGAAAAGCGAGTACCCGCGCTACCACGAGCAGGGCGTCCGGCTGCTGCGGCCGGGCGGGGTGCTGGTGTTCGCGGACGTGCTGGGCACCGGCCGCACCGCCGATCCCGGGCGGCGCGACCACGAGGCGGTGGCGCTGCGCGAGGTGGCCAAGGCGGTGCGCGAGGACCGCCGGCTGGTGCCGGTGCTGCTGCCGGTGGACGACGGCCTGCTGGTGGCGGCCCGCAAGGTCACCCGCCAGGCGCCGGCCGACGAAGGCTGAGCACGCCCAGCAGCACGACCCCGGCCAGCGCGCCGACGTACCAGGTGACACCGGGCCAACCGGCCGCGCCGTACGCCAACCCGCCCAGCGACCCGCCCACGCTGGAGCCCAGGTAGTAGCAGGCCAGGTACACCGCCGGCCCCTGCACCCGCAGCGCCGCCGAACGCGCGCCGACCGAGGCGCTGGCCAGCGCGTGCACGGCGAAGAACCCGGCGGTGAACACCACCAGCGCCACCACGACGACGGCCACCTGGTCGGGCAGCAGCAGGCCGATTCCGGCCAGCAGCACCAGGGCGGCCGGCCACAGCGTCCGCCGGCGGCCGAACCGGTCGGCCAGCCGCCCGGCCACCGCGGACGACGCCGAGCCGGCCAGGTACACGACGAAGATCAGGCCGACCAGCGACGGTGACAGGTGGAACGGCGCCCGCAGCAGGCGGAACGCCAGGTAGTTGTAGACGGTCACCATGCAGCTCATGGCCAGTACGCCGATCGCGAACAGCCGCAGCAGCGCGGTGTCGGTGAACGTGCGGGCCACCGAACCGGCGAGCGCGCGGAACCGCAGCGGCCGGGGCCGGAACCGGGCCGAGGGCGGCACGGTCAGCCGGAACACCACCGAACAGCCCAGCGCGACGAAGCCGACCACGGCCAGCGCCCAGCGCCAGCCGGCTGCGTCGCCGACCAGGGCGCCGAGCAGCCGGCCCGCCATGCCGCCGACGCCGTTGCCCGCGACGAACAGGCCCATGCTGAAGCCGAGCGAGTCACGGTGCAGTTCCTCGGCCAGGTAGGTCATGGCCACGGCCTGCAACCCGGCCAGCGCCAGCCCCTGGAGCGCGCGCAGCACCAGCAGCACACCGAACGACGGGCTGACCGCTGCCAGGACGCCCAGCGCGGCCGAACCGAACAGGGACGCCGTCATCATCGGCGTCCGGCCGATCGACTCGGACAGCACGGTGAGCGGGATCACGCCGATGGCCAGTCCGGCGGTGGCGACCGACACGGCGAGGCTGGCCGTGGCCGGGGTGAGGTGGAAGCGGTCGGCCAGTTGCGGGAGCAGCGCCTGGACGCAGTACAGCGTGGTGAACGTGGCCAGCCCGGCGCAGCACATGGCCAGGCTGATCCGCGCGAACTCGGGCGTGCCCCTGCGGTGGCCGGACGGCACGGCAGTGGCGACCTCGGCGGCCATGCCGCGACGTTAGGATCCAACCATCGATTCGTCCAATACGCGAACACCGACAGATCGATCCAATTGTGAATCAATGCTGATCGGAGCGGTGCGATGACCGACCACGCCGCGCGGGAAGTGGCCGCGAGCCTGGCGCCCAAGCTCGCCCTGCTGCGAGCGGTCGCCGCGGAGGGCCATCTCACCAGGGCCGCGCGGCTGCGCGGCATCCCGCAGCCGACCGCGAGCCGTTGGCTGGCCGAACTGTCCGCCCGGATCGGCGCGCCGGTCGTGGTGCGGGACGGCCGGGGAATCCGGTGCAGCCGGTTGGGTGCCGAGCTCGCGGCGGGCGCCGATGCGGCGCTGGCCGCGTTGGAGTCGGCCTGCCGTCAGGTGGTCGAGCAGGCCGACCCGGAACGGGGCCAGGTCGCCCTGGCGTTCCTGCACACCATGGGCGAGCAGCGGGTACCCGAGCTGATCGGCCGGTTCCGGCAGGCGCACGCCGGCGTGCGCTTCACCCTGCGCCAGGGCGGGCACGGGGACGTGCTGGACTGGCTGCGCACCGGCGAGGTCGACCTGGCGCTGACGTCGCCGCTGCCGAGCGGGCCGGCCGTGCGCACGGCCCGGGTCGCGGAGCAGGAACTCGTGGTGACCGTGCCGGCCGGGCACCGGCTGGCCGGGCGGCGGCAGGTGCGACTGTCCGAACTGGCCGGTGAGTCGTTCGTCGGACTGAAGCCGCGGCACGGGTTGCGCGGCATCACCGACGACATGTGCGCGGCGGCCGGATTCGTGCCGGCGCTGGCGTTCGAGGGCGACGAGGCGGACACGTTGCGCGGCCTGGTCGCGGCCGGACTCGGTGTGGCGGTTCTGCCCACGGCGGAGCGTCCGCTTCCCGACGGCGTGGTCGAGGTACCGGTCACGCCGAGGGCGACCCGCGTCATCGGGCTGGTGTGGACGTCCGACGAGGCGCTGCCGCCGGCGGCCACCACATTCCGCGACTTCGTGCTGGAGACACCTGTGGGGCGGACCGGCTGAGCCGGTCCGCCCCACAGATGTCAACTGTCAGGTACGCAACCTGCTGGACGTGCTGCGCCACTGGACGGTCGGCCGCATGGCGGCCAGGTCGACCCGGGCCGCGTGCTGCTCGGCGATGCCGAACAGCGACTTGATCAGCGTGTCGGACAGCAGGTGCGGCTCCAGGCCGAGGGACGGGAGTCCGGTGTGCACCACGTTGTAGTAGTGCGACGCCTCCTCGACCCTCGGGTTGGCCAGGTGCTCGACCTCGACCGGCTTCGGCGAGAGGTTCGCCACCGTCTTGGCGATCTCCGCGACGGACATGGACTCGGTCATCTGGTTGAACACGCGGAACTCGCCACGCTCGGCCGGGTTCTCCACGGCCAACTGGATGCAGCGCGCGGTGTCCCGGATGTCGATCAGGCCGCGGGTCTGGCCGCCCGCGCCGTAGACGGTCAGCGGGTGGCCGATCACCGACTGGATGACGAACCGGTTGAGCACGGTGCCGAAGATGGCGTCGTAGTCGAACCGGGTGGCCAGCCGCGGATCCCTCGCCGTCTGGTCGGTCTGCTGGCCGTACACGATGCCCTGGTTGAGGTCCGTGGCGCGCAGACCCCAGATGCGGCAGGCGAACTCCATGTTGTTGGAGTCGTGCACCTTGCTCAGGTGGTAGAAGGAGCCCGGCTTCTTCGGGTAGAGCATCCGGTCCTTGCGGCCCTTGTGCTCGACCTCCAGCCAGCCTTCCTCGATGTCGATGTTCGGCGTGCCGTACTCGCCCATCGTGCCCAGCTTGACCAGGTGGATGTCCGGGTCGGTCTCGGCGATGGCGAACAGCAGGTTCAGCGTGCCGACGACGTTGTTGTGCTGGGTGTAGACCGCGTGCTTGCGGTCGATCATGGAGTACGGGGCCGACCGCTGCTCGGCGAAGTGCACGATCGCCTCGGGCTGGAACTCATGAAGGGTCTGCGCAACGAACTCACCGTCCGTGAGATCACCGATGAATGCGGGCAATCTCTTGCCGGACACTTCTGCCCAGGCATCGAGCCGCACCTGCAGCGGCTCGATCGGTACCAGACTCCGCACTCCCATTTCATGGTCGTACTGACGACGCACGAAATTGTCCAGGACGGCCACGTCGTGGCCGACGTCGGACAGGTGCAAAGCCGTTGGCCAGCCAAGGTAGCCATCGCCACCCAGAACCAGGACGCGCACGGGTGCCCCTTCCACACTCGGACTTGCCGGTGACGCTACCGTCGAGTCTCCCGGCGTATCGGACACTGAAGCTGTGAGTTCTCTAAAGACCTGGTAGGAGACACGATCGGCGTCGACGGCATGTGAGGATATCCCTCGTGGTTGTCACTGAATCATATTCCAGTACGACCGGCGACCCCACGCGCGCACGGCACCGCCGGGGTTGGCGACGGCTGCTGCCCGGACGCACGCTGAGCATCCGCTTCAGCAAGTTCACAGCGAGCTCCGTCCTCTCCACCCTGCTCAGCCAGGTGACGCTGACCGGCCTGTACGGCTGGGAGCACACCAGCGCGACGATCGCCAGCCTGGTCGCGTTCGTCGTCGGAGCCATCCCGAACTTCCTCATCAACTGGAAGTGGACGTGGCGCCGCAACGGCCGGCCCGCACTGCTGCGCGAACTGCTGCCGTACGTCGTCATCATCGTGGCCGGCGGCCTCGCCGCGACCGGCCTGACCACGCTCACCGACCACGTGATCGCGCCGCTGCTGACCAACCACGCCTGGCGCACCGTGCTCCTGGACGTCGTCTACCTGGCCAGCTACGCGGTCCTGTTCGTGGTGAAGTTCGCTCTGCTGAACAAGGTTTTCGCGGTCGGCAAGCAGGCCGACGGCACGCCGGCCGGTCAGCGAGCCTGACCGGCCCGCTCCACCGGCACGGCCGGCCTGGGTCGCACACCGAACAGTCGCAGTGTGCGCTTGCCCACATACTCGCGCAGCCAGGTCCACGTCATGACCGAGGCGAACCGCACGCCGTAGACGAAGTTGTTGCCCTTCTTGGTGGATCCGGCGGAGCGGACCCGCATCGTCATCGGCTGTTCCAACAGGCGCGCACCACCGGCCAGCGCGCCGAGCAGCAGTTCGGACGCCTGGTACTGCGGCTGGCGCAGCGTCACCGAGCAGGCCAGTTCGGTACGCATGCCACGGAAGCCGAACGTGGTGTCACTGATCTTCCGCCAGGTCAGCAGCGTGGCCAGCGCCGCGAACACGCGCACGCCCAGCCAGCGCACGCGGTCGTCGGTGGGCGCGCTGCCCAGCCGGCGGGAACCGGTGACGAAGTCGTGGGTGCCGGCCACCAGCGGGCCGAGCAACAGCGGCATCTCCGAGTTCTCGTACTGGCCGTCGGCGTCCGTGGTGATGACGTACCGCGCGCCGCCCTGGGCGGCGAGGTGGTAGCCCAGCCGCAGCGCGGCGCCCTGGCCGCGGTTCGCCGGGGCCACGCAGGTGTAGGCGCCGTGCGCCATGGCCTGCGCCGCGGTGCCGTCGGTGCAGCCGTCGACCACGACCAGCACGTCCACCGGCAGGCCGAGGCAACTGGACGGCAGGTTGTCCAGCACGCCGCCGATGCCGTCCTCCTCGTTGTAGGCGGCGATCACCACCACGACGGGCGCGAACGCGGGCTCACCGTGCCGCTCGGCGAACTCCGCCATCGCCTGCACGTCGACCGCGTCCGGGAACGGCGCCAGCATCCTTCTCCTGGCGGTGCGCGCCTTCGGTCGCCGCAACGGTCCGATGAGGACGGCGAGGCCGAGGATTCCCGCCAGGGGCAACAGAACTAGACCAGGCAACTGATACCGCCAAGAGAACTCGAACATCGCTGACACGAACAGGACGGCGCCGGCCATGCCGGTCACCAGCATCGTCGCGGCACGAATCCCCGAACGACGCCGGACGCCGAAGCCGCCGACCAGCCCCATTATCCCGCATGCGGCCAGGACCGGACCAGGCGTGTACCCCCCGTCAAGCTGATAATCACGTAGGAATGCGGCCAGCCCACGGTACACAGTGGGTGGTTGGCCGCCGTAGGTCACGTCTTCATAAACCGCGGCCGGGATCCCGTCCCAGATGGGGTACGTGGTCTGGAACTGCCAGCGGTACACCGGCACGTCCGTCGGCGCGCTGGTCCTGCCCGGCGCGAACCCCTTGCCGAAGTCGGTCAGTATCGCGTCGACCACCGGCCACGGCTGCTGCCGCAGCACCTCGACGGCGAACTGCCGTTGCAGCCCGGGAACCGTGCTGCCCGGCGGGACGTAGCCCGGCCAGTTCGGGTCACCGTCCACATGGGAGTAGTAGTCGACGCCGAGTCGCCGGTTCAGCGTTTCCCGGGGACATAACTGCCGCAGCGTCGGCGAGAGGTTCAGTGTGTCGCAGTCGGCGGCGTCGGCCGTCCGGCCGTACAGCACGCTACCGGTCGAACCGGTCAGTCCCCAGTGCCCGGCCTGCTGGTAGAAGTACCCGGCGTAGCAGAACAGAACGAAACCGAAACAGGCCAGTAGCGCGCCCGCCCGGACGCCGATCCGGCGCCAGCCGGCCCAGGTCCGCCACGCGCCGCCGGCCACCACCAGATACGCGAGCACCGGCAGCACGGCCGGCAGGGCGATGGTCCGCACCACGACGGCGGCGCCGAGTAAGACGCCGGCGAGCGCGGCCCGGCCCGGTCCCGGCGCCGCCCTGGCCACCAGCAGCCACAGCGCGCCCACCAGCAGCACCTGGAGCCACACGTCGGACATGACGTTCTGCTCGATCTGCACCTGGTAGGCGTCCAGCAGGACGGGTGCCGTGGCCAGCGCCGCCAGCCACCGGCGGGCACCGTGCCGCAGCGCCAGCACGTACACGGCCAGGGCCAGGCCGATCCCGGCCAGGTGCTGGATCAGCACCACGGTGCGCAGCCCGCCCAGCGGCAACAGCGCCCGCAGCAGCAGGTCGTAGCCGATCGGGTCGAGCTGGGTCGGGTCCATCGGCCCGAGGTTGACCAGGTAGCGGGACGAGTCGATGGACAGCAGAGCGGGCTGGTAG
>DATEPR010000016.1:0-8240 GCA_035273045.1 Pseudonocardiaceae bacterium
GACCTCACGCCCACCGACGACCAGCGGATGATCACCGAGGCCGTCACCGAGTTCGCGCGGGAGCGGCTCCGCCCGGCCGCGCCCGCCGCCGACGAGGCGTGCGAGACGAGTCCCGACGTCTTCGCCACGGCGGCCGAGATCGGCATCCCGCTGCTCGGCGTGCCGGACGAACTCGGTGGCGTGGCGGCGGAACGTTCGGCCACCACGACGGTGCTGGTCGCCGAGGCGCTCGCCACCGGTGACATGGGCCAGGCCGTCGCGTGCCTGGCGCCCGCCGCCGTCAGCACCGCGCTGGTGCTCTGGGGCGACGCCGACCAGCAGGCCACCTACCTGCCCGAGTTCGTCGGCGAGAACCCGCCCGCCGCCGCGCTGACCCTGCTCGAACCGCGGCCGCTGTTCGACCCGTTCACGTTGCACACCAAGGCACATCGCACGTCGAGCGGGTTCGTGCTGGACGGCGTGAAGTCGCTGGTGCCCAGGGCGTCGGCGGCCGAGCTGTTCGTGGTGGCCGCCGACCTCGAAGGCCGCGGTCCCGCGCTGTTCGTCGTCGAGTCCGCCACGCCCGGGCTGGCCGTGGAGGCCGAGCCCGCGATGGGCCTGCGCGCGGCGGGCATGGGCAGGCTCGTGCTGGACCACGTGGCCCTGCCCGCGACCGCGCTGCTCGGCGACGCCGACGCCTACCGCGAGTGCGTCCGGCTGTCCCGGCTCGGCTGGTGCGCGCTGGCCGTCGGGACGGCACAGGCCGTGCTGGACTACGTGATCCCGTACGTCAACGAGCGCGTCGCGTTCGGCGAACCGGTGAGCCACCGGCAGGGCGTCGCGTTCCGGGTGGCCGACATCGGCATCGAACTGGAGGGCATGCGGCTGGTCACCTACCGGGCCGCCAGCCGCGCCGACCAGGGCAAGCCGTACGCCCGCGAGGTCGCGCTGGCCCGGAAACTGTGTACGGACAAGGGAATGGCGATCGGCAGCGACGGCGTGCAACTGCTCGGCGGGCACGGCTACGTCAAGGAACACCCCGTCGAGCGGTGGTACCGGGACCTGCGGGCGATCGGCGTCGCCGAGGGCATCGTGCTGGTGTGAGGGAGTAGTCGTGATCAACCTTGAGGTGCCGCGGAAACTGGCCCTGCTGGTCGGCCAGGCGCACCGCTCCGCCGCGGAGATCTTCCGGCCGAACTCCCGGAAGTACGACCGCAACGAGCACGCCTACCCGGTCGAGCTGGACATGCTGGCCGCCCTGATCGACGGGCTCAACGCATCCGGGTCGGGCGGTGCCGGCGCGTCCGGCGTGCGTGGCGACCGCAATAAGTCCACATCGGACGGTGTGCGCAACGGCGGCAGCCTGGCCACCGTGCTGGGCACCATCGAGATGTGCTGGGGCGACGTCGGCCTGCTGCTGTCCATGCCGAGGCAGGGCCTGGGCAACGCGGCCATCGCCTCGGTGGCCGACGACAGGCAGTTGCGTCGGTTCGCCGGCAAGTGGGCGGCGATGGCGATCACCGAACCGGACGCCGGTTCCGACTCGGCCGCGATCCGCACCACGGCGGTGCGGGACGGCGACGAGTACGTGCTGAACGGCGAGAAGATCTTCGTGACCGCGGGCGAGCGGGCCGACGCCGTCGTGGTCTGGGCCACTTTGGACCGGAATCTGGGCCGGGCGGCGATCAGGTCGTTCGTGGTGGAGAAGGGAACGCCGGGTTTCGAGCTGGTCCGGTTGGAACGCAAGCTGGGCATCCGGGCGTCGGACACCGCGCACTTCCGGCTGGACAACGTGCGCGTGCCGGCGGAGAACCTGTTGGGCAGTCCGGAGATCGCCACGTCCGGCGGTGGTTTCGCCGGTGTGATGCAGACTTTCGACAACACGCGGCCGCTGGTCGCCGCCATGGCGGTCGGTGTGGCACGGGCGGCGCTGGAGGAGACGCGGCAGTTGCTGGCGGATGCCGGGGTGGAGATCGACTACGACCGTCCGGCCGGCAGCCAGTCCGCGGCCGCCGCCACCTATCTCGGGTTGGAGGCCGACTACGAGGCCGCCTATCTGCTCACCCTCCAGGCGGCGTGGATGGCGGACAACGCCAAGCCCAACTCGATGCAGGCGTCGATGGCCAAGGCGAAGGCCGGCCGCGCCGCGACCGACATCGCCCTGCGCTGTGTCGAACTGGCCGGCAGCCTCGGCTACTCGGAGCAGAGCCTGCTGGAGAAGTGGGCGCGTGACGCCAAGATCCTGGACATCTTCGAAGGCACCCAACAGATCCAGCAGCTGATCGTGGCCCGGCGGCTGCTCGGCAAGACGTCCGGCGAACTGAAATGACGGTGCCGGCGCGCTGAGCGCCTCGGTGCTAGCGATACCAATGGGTGTGTCGGATCTGGAAAAGTGATTCCCCCACCGTTCCGGTCGTCGTCACGGAACGGTCGTCCCCTCGATCGCGGTTCGTCGCCGGGCGACTACCGCCGGCTACAGTTCCAGCGCCTGCTCCGCCGCGCAGGCCGCCCGGCACGGCCACGGCTGGCCGCAGGACACGCACAGGGCTCCCGAGCACTGGTGGCTGACCAGCACGTGTACGGCGGCGTCGCGGTAGTGCTCAAGGAGCCCGGTCCAGGCGTCGGTGGACGGCGGGACGGACTCGGCGGGCTGTGGCATCGTGATCACGGCTTCCTGGCGTCGGGGTGGTCGTTCCGTTGGGGTGACGGTCCGATGCCCCGAGTGTGACGCCGGATTCCCGTCCCTGCCACTATCGACGCGCGCACTGAGCCAACGGTTCACCGAATTTGCTGACTGGTCGTTACGAGTCGGTCAGCGGTCCGCGGAAGTTCCATCCGGCCTACGGGTGACCGCGACGCGCGCACCGCGGGACGGGACGAGCGTGATGTTGCGGGCCCGCCGGTGTTCCGGCCGCCGCCGGTCCGGCCGCACGTCGTAGCGCCGCAACACCTCGCCGAGCACCACCGACGCCTCCAGCAGGGAGAATCCGGCGCCCAGGCAGCGGCGCACCCCACCACCGAACGGGATCCAGGTGTTCGCCGGCGGCTGGCCGTCCAGGAACCGCTCCGGCCGGAACTCGTCCGGTTCCGGGTGATTGCGCGGATCTGCCTGGACCAGCCCGATCCCGGGGGCGACGACGGCACCGGCCGGCAGGCGGTAGCCGCCGATCTCCACCGGCTCGGTCAGCCGCCGGGCCACCTCGAAGATGACCGGCCGCAGCCGCAGCGTCTCCTTGGCCACCGCCTCCAGGTACTCGTCGTCGTGCTCGTCGGCGGCCCGTTGCGCCGCCCGCAACTGGTCCGGCCGGCGGGCCAGTTCGTGCAGCGCCCAGGCCAGGGTGGTGGCGGTGGTCTCGTGTCCGGCCAACAGGAGCGTGATGAGCTGGTCGCGCAGTTCCGCGTCGGTGAGCCGGTCGTCGGTATCGTCGGACACCCGCAGCAGCCGGGACAGCACGTCGTCCCGGCCGGTCAGGTCACCGGCCGCCCTGCGCTCGGCGATCTCGGTGTACAGCAGGCGATCCAGTTCGGCCTGGGCCTCCTGGTACCGCCGCCACGGTCCGTACCGCCGCAGCGCCGGGTAGAACCAGCCGAGCATGATGAACGGGCCGATCGACACCAGGCGCCGCACCAGCGGCCGCAGCCGGGCCAGCCGGCCGGGATCGGTCACGCCGAACACGACCTGGAGGATGACCTCCAGGGTCAGCGCGTTCATCCGGCCGTGGCTGGCGAACACCCTGCCGGTCGGCCAGTTCTCGACCTCGGCGGCTGCCAGCCGGGCCACCAGGCCGCGGTAGCCGCGCAGCGCGGCGCCATGGAACGCCGGCATGAGCAACTTGCGCACCCGGCGGTGCTCGTCCTCGTCCACCAGCAGCACCGAGTGGTCGCCCATCACCGGGCCGAGGATGGCGTTGCCCTCGCCGGCGTGGAACACGGTCGCCGGGCCGGTGAACACGGTCTTGATGTCGTCCGGCCGGGCCAGCAGCACGACCAGCCGGTTGCCCGGCGCCATGCGGATGGTGAACACGTCGCCGTAGCGCCTGCGCAGCAGCGGCAGCAGCGTCGGCCGGAACTGGTTGAACAGGATGGTCTGGACCACCACCGGCAGGCGCAGGCCGGGCGGTGCGGTCGCTGTCGCGGTCTCGGCGGTGATGGCCATGCCTGATTTATACGCCCGTCTATGACGGCCGTCCAGACACGCGGCGCTACGCTGGCCACGTGGGGCACCGGGAACAACTGCTCGCTGCGGCACGACGGCTGCTGGAGGAGAAGGGCTACGCCCACATCACCGCCCGCGACCTGGTCGCCGCTTCGGACACCAACCTGGCCTCCATCGGCTACCACTTCGGCTCCAAGGCCGGCCTGCTCGCCGCCGCCATCGGCACCGTGATGGAGGAGTGGACCGCACGCCTGGCCGGCATCGCCATGGCCGACCCCGCGGCGTCCCCCATCGAGCGGGTCACCACGGCCTGGGTGGCGATGCTGGCCGACGTCGTCGAGCAGCGCCCGCTGATGCTGTCCTTCATGGAGGCACTGGCCCAGGCCGAACGCGAACCGGCCCTGCGTGCCGGGTTCGCGGCGCACTACCGCCGGTGCCGCGCCCAGGTCGCCGCCCTGGTCGCCGAGTCGCTCGGCGAGCCCGACGGCGTCGACGACCCGCGCTACGCCGCGATCGCCAGCTTCGTCATCGCGGTGTGTGACGGGTTGGCCGTGCAGAGCGTGATCGACCCCGAGCACCTGCCCGACCTGGAGACCTTCCGCGCCGGCCTGGCCCGCATCTGGTCCGAGTCGGCCAACGCCGGCACGGCCGTGCCGCGCTGACCAGTCAGCCGACCTCGCCCGGTTCGTCCCGCACGCCCAGGCGCAGGTGCTCGATGTGGTAGACGGCCTCGTCGAGCAGCATCGCGACGTGATTGTCGTACAGGCTGTACACCACCCGCCTGCCCTGCCGCGTCCCGCTGACCAGGCCCAGCGCCCGGAGCAACCGCAACTGGTGGGACACGGCCGACTGCTCCATGCCGACCTCGTCGGCCAGTTCGCCCACCGCGCACGGGCTCCGGCGCAGCCGCGTCAGGATCAGCAGCCTGCTGGGTGTGGCCAGGGCCTGCAGCGTGGCGGCGACGCTCGCCGCGTCCTCGGGGTCGAGCCGGGCCGGCGGCGTGTCCCTGCCGTTCACGCCGTGTCCCATGTGGGGCAGCGTAACCACCACCCCGCGCGGCCGCACCGGGTACACTCGCGGTCAGTTGAAGGGGAGTAGCCCCCGACCGGTGGATCGACACACTGGCGCCGCACGGCGCCCGGTCGCCGGGTCCGGCATGGCGCCGGACGGGCGAGACCTTCCGCGAACCGACCATGATCAATGGCCGGCGTGGAGGTCTCGGCCGAGAAACCTCACGCGGGTCGGAAGCGGAGACTTGTGTCCATAGCCGCCCTCGCCGCCGTGTTCGGCATCATCTTCATCGGCGAGTTGCCAGACAAGACCATGTTCGCCTCGCTGCTGCTGGCCGCCCGCGGCCGGGGCAGCCAGGTCTGGCTCGGTGCGGCCGCCGCGTTCGGCGTGCACGTCGCGGTGGCGGTCACCGTCGGTGGCGTCCTGCTCACGCTCCTGCCACACCGGGTGGTCCAGGGTGTCGTCGCGCTGATGTTCCTGGTCGGCGCCGTCATGTCGTTGCGGGCCGACAGCGGTGACGACGACGGCATGGACGCCGCGCACTCCCGGCCCAGCGGCCTGCGCACCATCGGCACCGCGTTCGTCGTTATCTTCATCGCCGAGTGGGGCGACCTGACCCAGATCCTCACCGCCAACCTGGCCGCCCGCTACGACAACCCCATCGGCGTCGGCGTCGCGGCCACCCTGGCGCTGTGGGCGGTCGCCGGCATCGCCATCGCCGCCGGCAAGCTGATCCGCCAGGTGCCGGCGAAGCTGCTGCGCCGCGTCACCGCCGCCGTGCTGGTCGTCCTGGCCGGGTTGGCCGCGTTCGAGGCCGTGACCGGCGTCAGTACGCTCATGTAGCACCGGCGTCGGATCCTCCGGAGGGAGCGGG
Organism: Pseudonocardiaceae bacterium; assembly: GCA_035273045.1. Lineage (GTDB taxonomy): Bacteria > Actinomycetota > Actinomycetes > Mycobacteriales > Pseudonocardiaceae > DATEPR01. Next base: position 6,021 of record DATEPR010000016.1, read on the forward strand.
ATGGTCGCTGCCGATCAGTTCCGGCAGGCCGTCCTGGAGGCGGTCCTGGAGCGGATCACCTTCGCCAACGAGGAGACCGGCTACACCGTCGCCCGCGTGGACACCGGTCGCGGCGGTGATCTCGTCACCGTCGTCGGCGCCCTGCTCGGCGCGCAGCCCGGCGAGTCGCTGCGGATGCGCGGCCGCTGGGGTTCACACCCGCAGTACGGCCGGCAGTTCCACGTCGACGACTACACCACCGTGCTGCCCGCGACCGTGCAAGGCATTCGCCGCTACCTGGGTTCCGGCCTGATCAAGGGCATCGGGCCGCGGCTGGCCGACCGGATCGTCGAACACTTCGGCGTGACCGCGCTGGAGGTCATCGAGACCGAACCGGCGCGGCTGATCGAGGTGCCGAACCTGGGTCCCAAGCGCACCAAGCTGATCGCGGCCGCGTGGGACGAGCAGAAGGCCATCAAGGAGGTCATGGTCTTCCTGCAGGGCGTCGGCGTGTCCACGTCGTTGGCGGTGCGCATCTACAAGCAGTACGGCGACACGTCGATCGACGTGGTGCGGCGCGAGCCGTACCGGTTGGCCACCGACGTGTGGGGCATCGGCTTCCGCACCGCCGACACCATCGCGAAGGCCGTCGGCGTGCCGCACGACAGTCCACAACGGATCAAAGCCGGCCTCCAGTTCACCCTGTCCGAGGCCACCGGCAACGGTGACTGCTACCTGCCCGAGCAGCGGCTGATCGCCGACGCGATCAAGATTCTCCAGGTGGACACGGGCGCGGTCATCGACTGCCTGGCCGAACTGGTGGCCGAGGAGGGGGTCGTCGCCGAACGCCTGCCGGACGAGGAGGACGGCCGCGCCATCTACCTGCTTCCCTTCCACCGCGCGGAAATCGCGCTCGCCGGCCAGTTGCGCTCACTGCTGGCCGCGCCGGCCGACCGGCTGGCCGCGTTCGCCGGCGTCGACTGGCCGAAGGCGCTGGCCTGGCTGCGCGACCGGACGGGCACGGAACTGGCACCGGCCCAGGAGGCGGCCGTCCGGCTCGCGCTGACCAGCAAGGTCGCCGTGCTCACCGGAGGTCCCGGCTGCGGCAAGAGCTTCACCGTCCGCTCGATCGTCACGCTCGCGCTGGCCAAACGCGCCACGGTGGTGCTGGCCGCGCCCACCGGCCGCGCGGCCAAGCGCCTGGCCGAGCTCACCGGGCAGGACGCCGCCACGGTGCACCGGCTGCTGGAGTTGCGGCCCGGCGGTGACGCCGCCTACGACCGGGACCGGCCGTTGCACGCCGACCTGGTCGTCGTCGACGAGTCGTCGATGCTGGACCTGTTGCTGGCCAACAAACTCGTCAAGGCCGTCCCGCCGGGCGCGCACCTGCTGCTGGTCGGCGACGTGGACCAGTTGCCGTCCGTCGGGCCGGGCGAGGTGCTGCGCGACCTGCTCGCCGACGGCACCCCGATCCCCAGCGTCCGGCTCACCCAGGTGTTCCGCCAGGCGCAGCGGTCCGGCGTGGTCACCAACGCGCACCGGATCAACGCGGGCGACTTCCCCGTGGTCACCGGGCTGCCTGACTTCTTCCTGTTCGTCGAGGACGACGCCGAACGGGCCGCGGCGCTCACCGTGGACGTGGTGGCGCGGCGGATACCGGCCAAGTTCGGCCTGGATCCACGGCGGGACGTGCAGGTGCTGGCGCCGATGCACCGGGGACCGGCCGGCGCGGGCGCGCTGAACACGCTGCTCCAGGACGCGCTCACACCGGCCCGTCCCGGCCTGGCCGAACGCCGGTTCGGCGGCCGGGTGTTCCGGGTCGGCGACAAGGTCACCCAGATCCGCAACAACTACGACAAGGGTGCCAACGGCGTCTTCAACGGCACCCTCGGCGTGGTCACCGGCCTGGATCCGGTGGAGCAGCGGCTGTCGGTCCGCACCGACGAGGACGAGGACGTCGACTACGAGTTCGGCGAGCTGGACGAGCTCGTGCACGCCTACGCCGTGACGATCCACCGCTCCCAGGGCAGCGAGTACCCGTGCGTGGTCATCCCGATCACCACCAGCGCGTGGCCGATGTTGCAGCGCAACCTGCTCTACACGGCGGTGACCAGGGCCAAGCGGCTCGTCGTGCTGGTCGGCGCGCCCAAGGCGATCGGCCAGGCGGTGCGCGCGGCCGGCGCCGGTCGCCGGCACACCGCGCTGGACCACCGGCTGCGTGGCCGGTAGGTCAGTGCTTGC
>DATEPR010000017.1:0-4560 GCA_035273045.1 Pseudonocardiaceae bacterium
GTGTGAGGGGAGCCAGGCCAATTGACCTTGCCGCCCTGGCGGATGGCGAGGAGCTCCTGCAGCTTCTCCTCGAAAAGATCGTCATAGTCGTTGAGGTCGTAGCCGAAGAGCGGGAAGGACTCGGTGAACGAGCCCCGCCCGAGGATCACCTCGGCCCGCCCGTTGGAGAGCGCGTCGACGGTCGCGAACCGCTGGAACACCCGGACCGGGTCGTCGGAGCTGAGCACGGTGACGCCGGACGCCAGCTTGATCCGGGAGGTGCGCGTGGCGATGCCGGCCAGCAGGGTCTCGGGGGTGGAGATCGAGTATTCGGGGCGGTGGTGCTCGCCGAGCGCGATCACGTCGACGCCGAGCTGGTCGGCCAGCACGGCCTCGGCCGGCAGGCGTTCGCCGGGGACGAGCAGGCCCAGCCGGATCGCCTCGGCCAGCCGGTCGGCGATCTGGTCGGCGCGGCCGGACTGGTCGCTGCCCAGCGCCTGCATCGCGCGCACAGCGGCCGTCGTCAGACCTGTCGTCATCGCGTCCCCTGCCTCGGCCTTGACACTAATACATTTAAGAGTACATGATTTCTGGATTCGGGCACCGCAAGGAGGCGGCCATGACCGACACGACCGCGCACGACGACGCGGCCCATCTGGAGCGGCTGGGCTACCACCAGGAACTGCGCAGGGTGCTGGGACTGTTCGACAACTTCAGCGTGGCCTTCTCGTACCTGTCGCCGATGGTCGGGGTGTACTCGCTGTTCGTCCTCGGCGTCGGCACGGCCGGTCCCCGCTACCTGTGGCTGATGATCCCGGTCGTCGGCTTCATGCTGCTGGTCGCCCTGGTGTTCGGCGAACTCGCCAGCCACTACCCCATCGCCGGCGCGCTCTACCAGTACGGCAAGTGGAGCGTCGGTCCCCGGTACGGCTGGTGGGTCGGGTGGATCTACGGCCTCGCCCTGCTGGTCACCGTGGCCAGTGTGGACACCGGTGTGGTCAGCTACTTCACGTCACTGCTGAACAACCTGTTCGGCACCCACATCGACGGCACGAAACACGGCACCATCCTGGCCGTCACCATCGTGCTCATCCTGATCCAGACGCTGATGAACACCGTGGGCGCCAAACTGATGGGCCGCATCTCCCGGCTCGGCGTGATCGTCGAGACCATCGGCACGTTCGGCGTGGCCATCGCGCTCGCCGTCGTCGGCTTCCACCACGGGTTCGGCTTCCTGTTCTCCTCACAGGGCGCCGAACACGCCGGCGGCAACCCGCTGGGCGTCGACTTCGGCGGCAACTGGCTGACCGGCGCCGCGCTCGTCGCCATCCTCGCGCACGCCTACATCTTCTACGGCTTCGAGTCCGCCGGGGACATCGCGGAGGAGACGAAGTCGGCGTCCCGCACGGTGCCCAGGGCGATGCGCTCCGCCCTGCTGTACGGCGGTGTCGCGTCGGCCGTCCTGGTCATCGGCCTGCTGCTGGCCATGCCGGCCACGGCCAAGGGTTACGCGAACGCCGCGTCGTTCAGCGGTGGCGTGCCGGCGATCCTGGGCCAGCTCCCGCTGTGGGTGCAGGACGTGTTCCTGGTGGTGGTGTGCGTCGCGTTCTTCTCCTGCGGCACGGCCGTCCAGGGGGCAGGATCGCGGTTGATGTACTCCTACGCGCGGGACAGGGTGCTGCCGGCCAGCAGGTGGCTGAGCAGGGTGTCGCACCGCTTCCACACGCCGGTCAACGCGATCGCGATCGGCGCGCTGGTGCCGATCCTGTTCACGTTGCTGGTCAACGTGAACCCGTCGCACAACGTGCGCATCCTGTGGTTCGAGCTGCCCGCCGGCGTCAACGCGCTGACCCTGCTGGTGTCGTTCGGCGTGTCCGGCATCTACCTGTCGTTCCTGCTCACCGTCATCGGCTCGATGATCGCCAGGGCGAAGGGCTGGCAGCCGGCCGGGACGTTCCGGCTGGGCCGCTGGGGCTGGCCGGTGAGCATCCTGGGCGCCGCGTACCTGGCGCTGATGCTGCTCAACATCGTCTGGCCGTCCGGCCTGGGCAGCCCGCGCGGCAGCCTGTTCAACTTCGACTGGATCACCCTCATGGTGATGGTGGTGCTACTGATCGTCGGCGGCGTCTACTTCGTGCTGGCCCGGCCGTACCGGCGCCTCACCCCGACCGGAACGTCCACCCCGGCGACCACCGAGGTCGCCCAGATCGCGGAAGGCTCCTGAGTGAAAAGCGTGCGGAACTTCATCGACGGCAGGCTGGCCGACGCGGCCGACGGTCGCACCATCGACCTGGTCGACCCGACCACCGGCGACGTGTTCGGCACCGCGCCGCTGTCGTCCCCAACGGACGTCGACGCCGCGTACCGGGCCGCGGCCGCCGCGTTCGACGGCTGGCGGGACAGCACGCCGTCGGACCGGCAGCGGGCGCTGCTGCGGCTCGCCGACGCCATCGAGGCACGGGCCGACGAGTTCGTCGCCGCGGAGTGCCAGAACACCGGCAAACCGCTGGAGCTGACCAGGACCGAGGAGATGCCGCCCAGCCTGGACCAGATCCGGTTCTTCGCCGGAGCGGCCCGGCTGCTGGAGGGCCGCAGCGCCGGGGAGTACCTGGCGGGGCACACGTCCTACGTGCGCCGCGAGCCGGTCGGCGTCGTCGGGCAGGTGGCGCCGTGGAACTACCCGATGATGATGGCGATCTGGAAGGTCATGCCCGCGCTGGCGGCCGGCAACTGCGTCGTCCTCAAGCCGTCCGACACCACGCCGGTCAGCGCGGTCATGATGGCCGAGGCGGCGGCCGAGTTCCTGCCGCCCGGCGTGTTCAACGTGGTCTGCGGCGACCGGGACACCGGGCGGGCCGTGGTGTCGCACAAGACGCCCGCGATGGTGTCGATCACCGGGTCCACCCGCGCCGGCTACGAGGTGGCCGAGGCGGCGGCCAAGGATCTCAAGCGGACCCACCTGGAACTGGGCGGCAAGGCCCCGGTGGTGGTGTTCGACGACGCCGACGTCGAGTTCGCCGCCGAGAACATCGCGGTCGCCGGGTTCTTCAACGCCGGCCAGGACTGCACGGCGGCCACCAGGGTGATCGCCGGGCCGGGCATCGCGGACGACCTGGCGGCGGCGCTGGCCGAGCAGGCCGGCGACACGAAGACCGGGATGCCGGACGACCCCGACGTGCTCTACGGGCCGCTGAACAACGCCAACCAACTGGCCAGGGTCGGCGGTTTCGTGGACCGGCTGCCCGACCACGCCCGGCTGCTGGCCGGCGGCGCCCGCCAGGGTGAACGCGGCTTCTTCTGGCAGCCGACGGTGGTCGCCGGTATGCGGCAGGACGACGAGGCCATCCAGCACGAGGTGTTCGGCCCGGTCATCACCGTGCAGCGGTTCACCGACGAGGACGAGGCGGTGCGCTGGGCGAACGACGTCGAGTACGGGCTGGCGTCGTCGGTGTGGACCCGCGACCACGGCCGGGCGATGCGCATGACGCGGCGGCTGGACTTCGGCTGCGTCTGGGTGAACGCGCACATCCCGATCGTGGCCGAGATGCCGCACGGCGGATTCAAGCACTCCGGCTACGGCAAGGACCTGTCGCTGTACGGGCTGGAGGACTACACCCGGATCAAGCACGTCATGCACAACATCGAGTTCTAGGCGGGTGGCCATGTCGATGCCGGAACAGCGCCGGATCGTGCGCACGCCGATCCCCGGCCCGAAGTCGCGGGAACTACAGGGCAGGCGTGCGCAGGCGGTGGCGCGCGGGCTCGGCGTCACGCTCCCGGTGTTCGTCGACCACGCGGGCGGCGGCATCATCGTCGACGTTGACGGCAACCACATCATCGACCTCGGCTCGGGCATCGCGGTCACCAGCGTGGGCGCCGCCCACCCGGACGTGGCCCGCCGGATCGCCGAACAGGCCGAGAAGTTCACCCACACCTGCTTCATCGTCAGCGAATATCCCGGCTACGCCGAGGTGTGCGCCGCCCTCAACCGGCTGACACCGGGCGACCACGACAAGCGGTCGGCGCTGTTCTCCACCGGCGCGGAGGCGGTGGAGAACGCGGTGAAGATCGCCCGCGCGTACACCGGCCGCCCGGCCGTCGTGGTGCTCGGCCACGCCTACCACGGGCGCACTCTGCTCGCGCTGTCCATGACGGCCAACACGTCGCCGTACAAACAGGGTTTCGGCCCGTTCGCGCCGGAGATCTACCGGGTGCCCTCGCCGTACCCGTACCGCTGGCCGGGCGGGCCGCAGCGGTGCGCCGAGGAAGCCGTTGCGCAGTTACGGGAGATCGTGCGCACCCAGATCGGCGCCCGCAACGTGGCGGCCATCGTGGTGGAACCCATCCAGGGCGAGGGCGGATTCGTGGTGCCGCCGGACGGTTATCTCCCCGCGGTCCGCGACTTCGCCACCGAGAACGGCATCGTCCTGGTCGCCGACGAGATCCAGACCGGGTTCGCCCGGACCGGCGACATGTTCGCCTGCGAGCACGAGAACGTGGTGCCTGACCTGGTCACCACGGCCAAGGCGCTGGGTGCCGGCCTGCCGCTGTCCGGCGTCACCGGTCGCGCGGAGCTTATGG
>DATEPR010000018.1:0-3634 GCA_035273045.1 Pseudonocardiaceae bacterium
CGGCAGCGCGAGCGGTTCCCCACCCAGCGCCTGGCGCACCGTGATGGCCACACCGGCGCCGAACCCACCGCCGAGCAGCGCGGCCAGCGTCATGAAGGGCGCCGCCAGCCAGCCGCCCGCCCACGGCCGCAACTCGGCCGGCTGCGCCGACCACGCCGGCCGGGCCAGCAGCGCCACCGGGATCAGCAGCAACCCGAGCACACCGCAGGTGCTGCCGAGGGCGATCGTGACCACGGTCAGCGTCGGGTCCGTGCCGGGCAGGCTCGCACCGAGGCGGGGTTGCACGGCCGGCACGGACACGACCGTCAGCGTGGCCAGCCCCAGCAGCACCCGGCGCCACACTGGCGACATCGCCACCAGCAGCCACCGCCCGGCCCGATCCGGCCGGGTGCCGGTCGGGTCACCGAACACCAGCGCCAGCAACAGATTCCCCATCAGCAGCACCGCCGCCACCAGCCAACTCACTTCCGGGAGCCCGCCGTGACCCGGACCGGCCGGTCCGCCCAGCGCGATCAGCGTCACGGTGGCCAGCGCGGCGGTGAGGTGCAGCGTGCGCAGCGCGGGCGCGTCCGGGTCGGCGACCTTGGTGGCGCCGGGCATCCGGGCCAGCAAGCGGGCCGGGCCGGTGGGCATCGGGGTAGGCCCGTCGGCGTCGACCGACCAGTTGACTGTGGACAGCTTCCCCAGCACGGCCACGACGAGCAGCATCGGCACCACACCGAACAGCGGCCGGACGGCCACGGTGTCCCGCAGCCACCCCGGTATGACGCCGAGGCACGGCGACGACGGGGCGAGGCACTGGGTGGCGAACAGGTCCAGCGACACGGCCGTCAGTTGCGCCACCAGCAGCACGGTGAGCAGCGCGGCCGCCAGCCGCAACAGCCCACGGCAGCAGGCGCCCAGCACGCCGGCCACCCGGTTGCCGTCCGGCACCGGCGGCAGCATCCACGACGACACGTTGGCCAGCGAGAACGGGAACAGCAGCGCCCAGACCGCCTTCGCCCAGCCACCGGAGGTGAGGCCGCCCCAGACGTAACCCTCCAGGGTGCGCGGCAACGGCCGTCCGTCCGCCTTCAACACCGGCCCCGGCGCGGGCCGCCGCAGCCGGTCGGCCGGGCGCACGATGCGGCCGGCGCCATCGCCTGCCACGTCGACGGCGGCCACCGAGTCGACGAGCTGTTCCGGCGTGGTGCCCAGGATTCCGTGCACACGCAGTTCGACCACGCGCGTGTCCGGTCCGGGGATCAAACCTGTGCCTCCTGTCGGGCGGAAAGCGGCCAGGGACGGACGACTATTCCGCATCGTGCTCGCCCCCAGGCACGCGGGGAAGTCCGGGCAGGGGTGCCCGGTACTGTGACTGGTACTCCGAATACGTCAGGAAGGGCGCCATGACCACGGTGGACGAGGACCGACTCCAGACGCGCAACGGCATCGACTTCGCCGTCGCGGATCTCTCCCTCGCCGAGTTCGGCCGCAAGGAAATCCGGCTCGCCGAACACGAGATGCCGGGACTGATGGCGTTGCGCCGCGAATACGCCGAGGCGTTCCCGCTGCGCGGTGCGCGGATCTCCGGTTCGCTGCACATGACCGTGCAGACCGCCGTGCTGATCGAGACGCTCGTTGCGCTCGGCGCCGAGGTGCGATGGGCCTCGTGCAACATCTTCTCCACGCAGGATCATGCTGCTGCCGCGGTGGTCGTCGGGCCACACGGCACGCCGGAGGAGCCCAAGGGAGTTCCGGTGTTCGCCTGGAAGGGTGAGTCGCTGGAGCAGTACTGGTGGGCGACGGAGCGGATGCTCACCTGGCCCGACGGTGGCCCGAACATGATCCTGGACGACGGCGGCGACGCGACCATGTTGGTACACAAGGGAGTCGCGTACGAGTCCGCCGGTGTGGTGCCGCCGGCCGACGAGAACGACGCCGAGGAGTGGAAGGTCTTCCTGGACCTGCTGCGGGTGTCGCTGGCCACCGACGCCACCAAGTGGACCAAGATCAGCGAAGGCATTCGTGGCGTCACCGAGGAGACCACCACCGGAGTGCACCGCCTGTACCAGTTGGCCGCCGCCGGTGACCTGCTGTTCCCGGCGATCAACGTGAACGACTCGGTCACCAAGAGCAAGTTCGACAACCGCTACGGCATCCGGCATTCGCTGATCGACGGCATCAACCGCGGGACCGACGTGCTCATCGGCGGCAAGACCGCGGTGGTGTGTGGTTACGGCGACGTCGGCAAGGGCGCGTCCGAGTCGCTGCGCGGGCAGGGCGCGCGTGTGGTGATCACCGAGATCGACCCGATCTGCGCGCTGCAGGCCGCGATGGACGGTTTCCCGGTGCGCACGCTGGAGTCGGTGCTCGACGACGCCGACATCGTCATCACCACCACGGGCAACAAGAACGTCGTCACCGCAGACCACATGGCCCGCATGAAGCACCAGGCGATCCTCGGCAACATCGGCCACTTCGACAACGAGCTGGACATGGCCGGCCTGGCCCGGGTGCCCGGCGTGCGGCGGATCAACATCAAGCCGCAGGTCGACGAGTGGGTCTTCCCGGACGGTCACTCGATCATCGTGCTGTCCGAAGGCCGGCTGCTGAACCTGGGCAACGCCACCGGCCACCCGTCGTTCGTCATGTCCACCAGCTTCTCCAACCAGGTCATCGCCCAGATCGAGCTGTTCACGAAGCCGAACTAGTGGGACCGCGCGGTGTACCGCTTATCCAAGAAACTGGACGAGAAGGTGGCCCGGCTGCACCTACCCGCCCTGGGTGCCGAACTGACCAAGCTCACCAAGGAACAGGCCGAGTACATCGACGTGGACGTCGAGGGCCCGTACAAGTCGGACCACTACCGCTACTGACCGCCCAACTCGGCCGGCTCGCCACCGCAAGCACCAGACGCCGGCCCCTGCCGGCCCCTGCCCGGCAGGGGCCGCTCAGTCTTGCCGTCCTGTCGACCACTCAACGGCCGACACGCCGCAATCCGGCGCCGTGTCGACCCCTCCAGCGGGGGACGCGCCTTGAATCGTCGGCGTGTCGTCCGTTCGGTGGTCGAGACGCCTCGATCCGTCGCCGACGTGACCGCTCAGTGGCCGAGACGCGGTCGAACCGCTGCCGTGTCGTCCGTTCAGTGGTCGGGATGCCCTCAATCCGCTGGCGTGTCGTCCGTTCAGTGGTCGAGATGCCTCGATCCGTCGGCGTGTCGACTGCTCATCTGCGGACGCGCGCCTCTTGCCGCCGGCGTGTCGCGCCTCCAGCGGCGGAGCGCCTCGAAGGGCTGCCGTGTCGTGTCGGCCGCTCAGTGGCCGAGACGCCTCAAGCCGCTGCCGTGTCGACCACTGGGCGGCCAGTTCGCGTTGCCTCCTCCGGCGGAGGCCGGCGTGTCGTCCATTCATCGGCCGACTGGCTGCCTGACGTGTATCCACCCGGCGAGTTGGCCGCTCGGCGGTCGACACACTCAGGCAGCGGGCTGGGCGTTGTCGCCTGTGCTGGCTCCAGAGCCTCGGCTTCCTGCGCAAGTGGGCCGGCGTATCGTTCGCTCAATGGTCAAGCCTGCTCCGGCTGTCGACATCGCCGCCGCTGGCCTCTCGGCCGCGTGTCGTCCGGTCATTGGTCAGCTTGCCATCGCAAAAAAGTG
>DATEPR010000019.1:0-4918 GCA_035273045.1 Pseudonocardiaceae bacterium
CCGCTCACCGGGCACCGCCAGCCGCCGCGCCCGCGCCACCAGCACCGGCGTCGACCAGGGGAGGGAGCGCACGGCCGCCATCGTGACACAGCAGCCGGCGCCGGCGGTCACCGGGCCGGCGTCCACAACGGACCTATGCCTCGTGCGTCCAGATGAGACAGTCGTGCCACTCGTCGGCCGCCGGGTCGTCGGTGTGCCAGTAGCGGCAGTGCCGCGGGAGGGTCCGCTCGTAGCGGTAGCCGGCCCGCCTGGCCAGGTTCCGCGACGCCGTGTTGGCCGGTTCGATCTCCAGCCACAGGCGACGGATCCGGGCGTGCGCCCGCTCGGTCACCACGGCCAGGCCGTACGACGCCACACCCTGCCCGCGGCTCTCCGGCCGGACCCAGTAGGCCACCTCGGCGCTGTCCGGCCCGTCCCGCAGCACGCCCACCGCGCCGAGCAGGTCGTCGCCGGACAGGATGCCGAACGACTGCTTGTCGCCCTGCCACTCGCGCAGCGCCGCCCGGGCGCCGGCCAGGTCGAACGGCCCGAGCGGCCACGGCCGCCACATCGAGTGATTTGTCTCGCACCTGGTCGCGGCCACCAGGAGCGGCGCGTCGGCCTCGGTCAGCAACCGGACCACCAGGTCATCGAACCCTCTGGACACGCACGCCATCGTCGCCCCGCTCCGGTGACCGCGCACCCGCATTTCCGCCATACGATACATCGTCCATTATGGACTTGTAACATCGATCTGCGCCGGACCGGCGAGAGGACTACCCTGGCGGACTCTCGTAGCCACAGTGTGGAAGGAGCAGCACCGTGCTGACACTGACCCCAGCGGCCGTCGAGGTCGTCAATACCATCACGGCCGCGTCCGGCCTGCCGGACACGGCGGGACTGCGCATCGCCACCACCGGCGAGGACCCGCAGTCCGGTGGTCTGGAGCTGGAGATCGTGCCGGGTCCAGTGGAGCGGGACGAGGTCGTCGCCGAGACCGGTGCGCGGATCTTCCTCGAACCGGTCGCTGCCGAGTACCTGTCGGACAAGGTTCTCGACGGGCAGATGGACGAGCAGGGCCGGGCGCGGTTCGCGGTCGGACCCCAGGACAACAACAGCCCCGGCATGTGACGCCCGACAGTGCCGTAACCACGGGATGACGGTTACGTCACTGTCACTTTTCCTCGTTCTGCCAAGCGTTGTCTCGCGGTCCGTCGCCGATCGGGTGGCGGCGGACCGCGATTCGCCGTGTCGCACGCACAATGGGCTTGCGGGACGGATCGGACCGTGTAGCGTTCGTCACGACGCAGGGGTGCGTTCTTCGGCTGCCGGGCGTGCGTGGAGCGCCTGGCGTGACTGGGGAATGGGGCAGTACGACGGTGAGACGGGTGACTTCCGGGGCGCGCATCGTCAGCGTGGGCGCGTACCGACCGGATCGGGTGGTGTCCAACGACGAGGTCTGTGCGCTTGTCGGTTCCACAGACGAATGGGTACGTCGCCGTTCCGGCATCGAGACGCGCCGGTTCGCCGGGCCGGACGAGAACGTGGTCAGCATGGCCGTCGAGGCGGGCCGGTCGGCGTTGGCACGGGCCGGAATCGCCGCGTCCCGCGTCGACACGGTGATCGTCGCGACCATGTCCCATCTGGAACAGACACCGGCCGCGGCGCCGCAGGTGGCTGACCGGCTGGGCAGCAGGGCGGCGGCGTTCGACGTCAACTCCGCCTGCGCCGGGTTCTGTGTCGCGCTCGGCACCGCGGACGCGCTGGTCCGCGCGGGCACCGCCGAGTACGTGCTGGTGATCGGCGCGGACAAGATGACCGACATCATCGACCCGCGGGACCGTTCGACGGCCGTACTGTTCGGCGACGGTGCGGGCGCGGTCGTCGTCGGTCCGGGTGACGCCGGTATCACGCCGGTGGCGTGGAGTTCGGACGGTTCCGGCCGCGACCTGATCGCCCACTCCGCACCGTGGACCGCGCTGCGTGACGACCCGGCCACCGAGTGGCCGACGATGCGGATGGCCGGCCAGTCGGTGTTCCGCTGGGCCACCCGGGAGGTGCCGGCCACCGCACGGGCCGCGCTCAAGCTGGCCGGCCTGACCGTGGACGACCTGGCGGCGTTCGTGCCGCACCAGGCCAACATCCGGATCACCGAGGCCATCGCCAAGGCCCTGGATCTGCCGGACCACGTGGTGGTCGCGCAGGATGTCCGGACATCGGGCAACACGTCGGCGGCGTCGATCCCGCTGGCGATCGACCAACTCTTGTCCACAATGGACAACCTGTCCGGCGGCCAGGCACTGCTCGTCGGGTTCGGCGCCGGCCTCACCCAGGCCGCTCAGGTGGTAGAACTGCCCTGAGCCACCGGGTGCTGAGGCTCAACCAGGGCTGGCGGTTCGGTCCGTACCGGCCGGGGGCCGAGCTGCCGTCGTTCGACGACAGCCGGTTCGAGCAGGTCACACTGCCGCACACCGTGGTGCCGCTGTCCTGGCGGCACTGGCGGCCGGCCGACTGGCACCGGCTGTGGGTCTACCGGCGGCGGCTCGGCCCGACCAGGGCCAGGACCTTCCTGGACTTCGCCGGCGTCATGGTGAACGCCACCGTCCACCGGGACGGCGTGCCGTACCCGACCCACCACGGCGGCTACCTGCCCTTCTCCGTCGAGCTGGCGCCGAACGACGCGGAGTCCGTGCTCGCCGTCGTGGTGGACTCGCGGTGGTCGGCCGTGCCGCCGCAGGGCTCGCCGGACGGGCCGGTGTCCGTCGACTACCTGGAACCGGGCGGCATCTACCGGGACGTGACGCTGCGCGAGGTGCCGGACGTCTTCGTCGCCGACGTGTTCGCCCGGCCGGTGGACGTGCTGCGGCCGGACCGGCGGGTGGAGGTTCAGGTGACGCTGGACGCCGCCGTCGCCGGCGCCGGCCGGGTCGACGTGGCCCTGACCGACGGTTCCAGGGTGATCGCGGCCGCGACCACGCCGGTGCGGGTGACCGGCGGGCGCAGCACGGTCGAACTGACCCTGACCGGCCTCGCCGGCAGCACGCTGTGGGGTCCCGGATCGCCCCAGCTCTACGGCGTGGTCACCACGCTCGACCTGGCCGGCACGCGGCACACGCACCGCACCAGGATCGGGTTCCGGGAAGCCCGGTTCACGCCGGACGGCTTCCTGCTCAACGGTTCGCCGTGCCGGGTGTTCGGGCTGAACCGGCACCAGAGCTACCCCTACGTCGGGTTCGCCATGCCGGAGCGGGTGCAGCGGCGGGACGCCGCCATCCTCGTCGAGCAGCTGAACTGCACCATGGTGCGGTGCTCGCACTACCCGCAGTCACCGCACTTCCTGGACGCCTGCGACGAACTGGGCCTGATGGTGTGGGAGGAGCCGGCCGGGTGGCAGTACGTCGGCGACGCGGCGTGGCAGGAACACGTCGTGGCGAACGTCCGGGACATGGTGCTGCGCGACCGCAACCGGCCGTCGGTCGTGCTGTGGGGGATCCGGCTCAACGAGACCGCCGACCAGCCCGAGCTGTACGCGCGGACCCGCCGGCTCGCCGACGAACTGGACGGATCACGGCAGACCACGGGCGCCGTGGTGACCCAGGCGGCCGACCGGTCGGCGACGGACGTGTTCGCCTTCGACGACTACCGCACCGACGCCGACGGCAACGCCACGCTGCTGCCGCCGCTGACCGGTGTGCCCTACCTGGTGAGCGAGGCCGTCGGCGCGCTGACCGGCCCGCCGTACTACCGGTGGACAGACACCGCCGGCGTGCTCGCCACGCAACTGGTGATGCACGCGCGAGTGCACGACATCGCCCGGTCCGACGACCGGTACGCCGGCCTGCTGGGCTGGGCCGGTTTCGACTACGCTTCGCTCAACGGGCGGGTTCACCAGCACGTGAAGTGGCCCGGTGTGGTGGACATGTTCCGCGTGCCCAAACCCGGAGCCGCCTTCTATCAGTCCCAAGTGGACCCGGCGGTCCGGGTGGTGATCGAGCCGGCGTTCTTCTGGCCGTGCACCGGACCGGTCGTCATCGGCACCAACTGCGAACGCCTGGAGCTCACGGTCGACGGCCGGCCCGCCGGCACCGCCCGGCCGGACCGCGACCGCTTCCCGCACCTGGCGCACCCGCCGGTGTTCACCGACCTGCCGCCGGGCGACGAGCTGCGGATCGACGGGTACGCCGGCGGGCGGCTGGTGGGCAGCCGCACGTTCACCCGGGACGTCCGGCTGCTGCTGGCCGCGGACGACCCGGTGATCGCGGCCGACGGGTCGGACGCCACGCGGGTGCTGTTCCGGGCGGTCGACGCGCACGGCAACCACCGGGCCGGGGTGACCGGGAAGATCCGGTTCGACCTGGCCGGGCCTGGTGTGCTGGTGGGGGACAACCCGTTCGCGTTCGGGGACTACGGCGGGGTCGGCGCGGTGTGGCTGAAGGCGTCGGCGCCGGGCCGGTTGGTGTTGACGGCCCGTCACCGGCGGCTGGGTTCGGCGACCGTCGAGGTCGTCGCGGAGTGACGCTGGACCGCGGTGCCGGCGGCCAGCACCGTCGCCCCGACCGCGACGGCGATGCCCAGCGTCGGGTTGGCCGCGGTCAGCCCGGCCACCACCGCGCCCAGCGACGCGCCGCCGGACATGATCGTGTTCAGCCACGACTGCGCCTCGGTCGCCGTGCCCGCCGGGGCCGCGTCCGCCGCCGAGGTGAACAGCGTGGCCAGTGTCGGGCCGAGGCACAGGCCGGCCAGCGGCGCCGCGACGGCCAGCAGCGGCGCGTACAGGGTGGCCGCGGTGAGCAGCGCCAGCCCGATCACGTAACCGGTGGCCAGCCGGGCCAGGCCGGCCTTGCGCGCCCGGCCGCCCAGCAGGAGCGAGCCGGCGATGCTGCCGATGGACACGCCGGCCAGCAGCGGTCCGGCGGCCCAGGTGGCGTGGTGGTCGCGC
>DATEPR010000020.1:0-2143 GCA_035273045.1 Pseudonocardiaceae bacterium
CGGGCACGCGACGCCGGCCCGAAATCGTGCCGCACATCGGTTCCGATGTGGACGATTGAGTGTACGGAATGCTTTACCAATATGCTGGACCGTTCGAGTGGCCTCGGCGCACCGGAAACCGGACGACGCACCGAAGGTGGCCCTCAAGGCCACGACATTACCGGTGAGCACCACCACGAAACGGTGCGGCTGACGCGGCCGGTGAGGAGTCCACGATGTCTTTGAGCGCACGGAGTGGCGATCGGTGTTGCGGCAAGAAAGCGCCGGTGCCGTTACGGGGATCTGAGAATCACGGCCAACGAGATCGTGCGGTTGTGGACCGCCGCCTGGAACACGGCCACCGGTGATTCGGATGATGACCTGACCTCGGAAGGTACGGCCACTGTGGTCGCACCTTGGATCTCGAGCGTGACGACCGTCGGAAATGGGCAGGCCAGGTGCTGACCCGTCCGGCTCGACCGAGGCATGTCCCGGCAGCGTGGTGTCCGCCAGGTCACGGTTGCCCGGTGAGCACGGACACGGCGGCTGGCAGGTCGGTCAGGTGCAGGACGCCCTGCGGCCCGCCGGTCCAGCCGGGGCCGGCCGTGGACAGCCGTGCCACGTGCGGGCGGGCCAGGTCCAGGATCTCGGAGTTCGCGGTCGCCGCGCACTGCGCCCACAGCACGAGGGTGTGCACGCGGGTCGCCAGCAGCGCGTGGACCAGGCTGCTGGTCGGCGTCGCGGCACCCAGCATGCGCACGGGCACGCGCCGAGTGGCGAGCTCGGCGGACAGGGCTTCGAGGGGCAGCGTGTGCTGTTCGTCCGCGACGCAGGCCAGCAGCACGATCGGCGCGCGCGGCGTGACCTGTGGTCGGGGGACCCGGTGCAGTGCGGCCAGAATCGCCCAGGACAGCACGTGCTCCACGTCGACACAGTCGGGGTCGGTGCGCTGCCCGTCGTCCACGGCGGCGAGCGCGGGCCGGCACAGCTCGTCCCATGTCTCGACCACGCCTCTGCGAACCAGGGCGTCGTCCAGCAGGAGCCGGCACCGGTCCGTGTTCAGCGCGAGCGCCGCCGCAACCAGCTCGGCCACGTCCTGCCCGGCGGACGCCGGGTCGTCCTGGACCACGCGGGCGGCCTCCGAGGCGAGCATGCCGGAGTCGATCAGGTCCCGTAGCCGGCGCAGCCGCGCCACGTCGGCGGGCCGGTAGCGGCGGTACCGCCCGGGCTGCGCGCCCTGCGGACCGACACCGTAGCGGCGGTGCCAGGCGCGCAGCGTCGACTCGGCGATGCCCAGGTGTCGTGCCACCTGGCCCGCCGTCCATGCCGGGCCCTCGTCCTCCGTCATCGTGATCAGGTGGACCGTAGTCGGTACCGCCGCTCGGCGTACGCGAGGTCGTCGCGCCAGAGCCGGGCCGCGGCACGCCGCAGGACCGGTCGGAGGACGGGTGCCGCCCGCCGGGCCAACTCGAAGCCACGCCGGTCGGATCCGGCGACCACGGCCTCGATCACCGCTGTCCTGGGCCGGCCGTCCGGTCCCCGGCCGCGTGGCGTGGCGTGCGTCTCGACCACGCTGCCCGCACCCTCGCCCTCGACGATCCGCATGACGACGGTGCGGGGCTCCGGGCACCGGAACTCCGCTCTCACGGGTACGCCGAAACCGGGCAGCGCACGGAACGTCACCGACACCAGGAACCGGTCGTCCGCGTCCGCCACGTCGACCTCGGCCGGCGCGTCCAGCACCGCCAGGCGCGTGAACGAGTACGGGTGGAACCACGAGCCGTGCCACGGGTCGAGCCGGTTGGCCACGATGTCGGCCGGTTCGCACACTCCTTCCACCGTGGCCACGGCCGCCACAGCCGAGGCGAGCGGCGGCCGGTCCGGCACGACGGGTGCCGCCGTCGGCTCCTCACCGCCGGCCGCGTCCAGCCGCACCCAGGCGAGCACACCGTCGTCGTGTGCCGGGAGACAGTGCCACCCCGGCCCGCCGCCGGGTCCGATCCGCAGCCCGTGCCACCGGCAGACCAGGCTCCCACCGTCCAGCCGCGCCAGTGCCAGCGGTGCGCCGAGATGGGGGCACGCGCCCGGGCCGACGACCAGCCCGCCGTCCCGCTCGCGCCACGCCACGAGTTCGACATCGGCGACCCGCGTCCCGTACGGCCGG
>DATEPR010000021.1:0-3560 GCA_035273045.1 Pseudonocardiaceae bacterium
GTACGCGGAAGCGGTCGCCGTGCCGGCCGAGTCCCTGATCGACGTGCCGGACGGCCTGGCGACCGAGGACGCCGTCGCCCTGCTCGCCGACGGCCGCACCGCCATGGCACTGTCCGAAGCCGCCGCGCCGCGGCCGGGAGAGCGGGTGCTGGTCGAGGCGGCCGCGGGTGGCGTGGGCAGCCTGCTGGTGCAACTGGCCCGCAACGCGGGCGCCACCGTCGTGGCCGCGGCCGGCGGTGCGGACAAGCTCGCCCTGGCCACCGAACTCGGCGCCACGGTCACCGTCGACTACCGGGAACCGGGCTGGACCGCCGAGGTCCGCGACGCCGTCGGCGGCCTGGACGTGGTGTTCGACGGCGTCGGCGGCACCATCGGCCGGGCCGCGTTCGACCTGCTCGACCCCGGCGGCCGCATGTTCGTCTACGGCCTGGCCAGCGGCTCCTTCACCCGCGTCGCCGACGACGAGGCCGAAGCCAGGGGCGTCACCGTGACCAGGGGACTGGCCGTGCCGCCGGAACGGCTGCCCGAACTCACCAGGGCAGCCCTCGCCGAGGCCAGCCAGGGCCGGCTGCGGCCGGTCATCGGCCAGTGGTTCGCCCTGGCCAGGGCCGCCGACGCGCACACCACCATCGAGGCGCGGGCGACCCTGGGCAAGACACTCCTGGTGGTGTCCTAGTCCGATCGTTCGGGTGAAAACGTCATCTCGGGTCAGGTCCGACCCGTATCCTCCTGCGGCAGCAAGTGCAGCAGCGGCGTGAGCGGAACCGTCTGTGTGCATGTGGAGACCGACACCGGCAGCGGCCACATCAGGGCGAGGCTCGCGCTGGACGCCAACCCGGGCCAGATCATCACGTCGGACGACCGGGACGGCGGCGTGGACCTGTGGGAGTTGACCACGGAACGGGCTACGGGCGAGCAGACCGTGAACGTGGTGGCTGCCAGCAGCTCATCGATCACGTCGACCGGCCCCGTCGTGTCGATGATCGCCGGGCCGGTGCGGGAGCAGTGCGACAACAGGCTCGCGACCTTCCAGTGGCGCGCGGCCGCCGACTACGCCACCGCTCGCGGGATGTTCGAGATCGTCACCCCGTGGTTCTCGGGGGCCTGCTGACAACCCGGCCGCCGCCACAGCGGCGTGTAGCGCCAGAACAGCCGTTTGTGGACCAGTGCGCCCGGCACGTCACCGCGGTGACCAGGTCGGACCCGTCGGCCAGCGGCAGGTCGTCGGCCAGCACGTCACCCAGCACCCAGTTGACACCCGCCGGGCACCTGGCCAGGTCGATCATGGCCGCCGACCGGTCCACGGAACCCACCCGGGTCAGCCCCAGACCTCGGCCGCCGTCTCCACGATCAGCCGCAGCTTCGCCACCTCCTCGTCGAAGGTGAGCACGTTGCCCTCCACCGTCGACGAGAAACCACACTGCGGCGACAGGCACAACTGGTCCAGCGGCACGTACTTCGCCGCCTCGTCGATGCGCCGCTTCAGGTCGTCCTTGTGCTCCAGCGCGCCGCGCTTCGTGGTGACCAGGCCGAGCACCACCATCTTGCCCTTGGGCACGAACCGCAGCGGCGCGAACGACCCCGACCGCACGTCGTCGAACTCCAGGAAGAACCCGTCCACGGCCAACTCGCCGAACAGCTGCTCGGCGACGAAGTCGTAGCCACCCTCGGCCACCCACGACGACCGGAAGTTGCCCCGGCACATGTGCGTCGTGACGTGCAGCCCGGCCGGCCGGTCCGCGAGCGCCGCGTTGATCTGCCGGATGTAGCGCTCGTGCTGGTGTTCGGCGTCCTCACCCCAACTGGCCACCATCTCCCGCTGCTTCGGGTCGTTCAGGTAGGCCAGGCTGGTGTCGTCCAACTGGAGGTAGGTGCAGCCCAGTTCGGCGATCCGCCGCACCTGCTCGGCGTACGCGGCCGACAGGTCGCTCCAGAACCGCTCCTCGTCCGGGTACACCGCCGGATCGATGATCGCGCGGCCACCCCGGTAGTGCACCATGCTGGGCGACGGGATGGTCAGCTTCGGCGTCTGGCCCGGCCCGACGTTGTCGGCGAGGAACCGGAAGGCGTCGGCGAAGATCGTCTCGCGCAACCGGATCGGCTCCGTGACCCGCAGCCCGGACGACGTGAACTGGATGCCGCCTTCCGGGTTGTGGAACTCGATGGTCATCTTGTCCTGGCTGCGCTCGACACCACCGAGCTGGTAGATGAAGTCCATGTGCCAGGACGCCCGCCGGAACTCGCCGTCCGTCGCCGTGCGCAGCCCCACCTCACCCTGCGTCCGGATCACCTCGCGGATGGCCTCGTCCTCGACGGCCCGCAACCCGGCGTCGTCCAGGGCACCCTCGGCGTGCTCCTGCCGGGCACGCAGCAGCTTCTGCGGTCGCAGCAGGCTGCCGACGTGGTCGGCGCGGAACGGCGGGGTGGTGCGGGTGTTCACGGCCATCGTGGATGCCTCCTGTGGGTTGCCGCCGACGTGCGCGTACATCTGAGCACGTCCGGCGGCGCCCGCCAACATCGGGCCGTGAGCCGCTGCTGATCAGGCGGCCGACCCGTTCCACAACGCATTCAGCCAGAGGAGCGACATGGGAGTAGTTCACACCTACCAGACACAGGTCGTCTGGACAGGAAATCGCGGCACCGGAACCAGCGGCTACCGAGAGTACGACCGCGCACACGAACTGTCCGCGCCGAACCTGCCGGTCATCCTCGGCAGCTCCGACCGCGCCTTCCACGGCGACGCCACCCGGTGGAACCCCGAACTGGCCCTCCTCGGCGCCCTCTCCCAGTGCCATCTGCTGTCCTACCTGCACGTTTGCGTCCGCGCCGAGGTGATCGTCACCGCCTACACCGACACGGCGACCGGGTCCATGGAGCAGAGCGGGATCGGCGGCCGGTTCACCGAGGCCGTACTGCACCCGCACGTCACCGTCGCGTCCGCGGCCATGGTGGACAAGGCGATCGCGTTGCACGACGACGCCCATGCGGCGTGCTTCATCGCCAGTTCGGTGAACTTTCCGGTCCGTCATGAACCAGTCGTCACCGCGGCCACTAACGAGTGATTCAAGTCGCCTGTGCCACCATGACGCGATCCATCAGCGCCGGAGTGTCGTATCGGTGACCAGGTGCCGACCACGTGTGAGGAGCTGGGATGACGACAGCGCGCGACGCCGTACCGGTGGAGACCACCGGTTCACCAGCGGGCTGTCCCGCCCATCCGCTCGACTGCCAGCTGTCCCGCAGGCGGCTGATCCGTAACGCCGCCGTCGCCGGCACCGCGGTCGCCGCGGGCGCCGCCCTGGCCGCCTGCGGCTCCGGCCAGGCACCGACGACCACCGGCCGCGTCACGCTCGGCAAGACGTCGACGATCCCCGTCGGTGGTGGCGTCATCTTCGCCCAGCAGGACGTGGTCGTCACCCAACCGGCCGCCGGCACGTTCAAGGCGTTCAGCGCGACCTGCACTCACCTGGGCTGTCAGGTCAACGCCGTGGCCAACGGGCTGATCCAGTGCCCGTGCCACGGCAGCATGTACAGCATCGCGGACGGCTCGGTGAAGGCCG
>DATEPR010000022.1:0-5603 GCA_035273045.1 Pseudonocardiaceae bacterium
GCCCACAGCAGGTCCAGCGTGTCCAGGTACGCCTCGCCGCGGTCGAGGACCTTCCGCGCGGCCGCGGCCACCAGCTCACGTGCCGGTGCGGTCATCAGCCGGGTGATGTCCACCCGCTGCACCTCGCGCCGCGGCCCACCGGGGCCGAAGAACCGGGCGAGGAATTCGTCGAACGGGCTGTCGCCGTAGCCGCCCGGACCGAAGAAGCCGGTCATCAGTCACCTTCTCGGACGCCGGTACATGTCGCCGTCACGTCACGCGCAGCCGCAACTCCGGCAGGTAGCGCTCGTCCCGCTCGGCGAGTTCGCCGGTGTCGATGTCGTGCGGCAGGGCGGTGTTCGGCGACCGTTCGAGCAGGAACCGCATGGTCTCCTCGACCAGCCGCGCTTCGGACGTCTCAGCGAACTCCGGACCGTAGAACACGTCGTCGCGGACGACCACGCGGTGGTGGGTGCTCTCCTGCCCCTCGTCGACCTCGGCCGCGTACTCGTGCGGGCCGAGGGGTTGCACGCGAATCTGTTCGTCCATGGCACGTCACCTCAGCTGGCCGCTGCTGCCGGCGTCCACCAGGTCCCGCAGCTCACCGGGGAGTGCCTGGCGCACGTGGTCGATCACGCCACCGGTGGTCGCCTCCCGGACCACCTCCAGCACGGCTCGGGCGCTGTACACGGCCTTGGGTTCGTCCTGGCCGGCCCGCGCGGCCACGCGCTGGGTGAACTCGGCCAGCCCGAACCGTTCACCGGTCGCGGCGCCGCCGGCCACGATCGTGCGGCGCAGGTGTCCGCCGATCTCCCGAGGCAACTGGGACGCGAGGTTCTCGGCCAGCTGTTCCGGAATCCGCTCGCCGAGCGTCTCCAGGGTCGCCCGGGTCGCCGACTCGGCGTCACCGCGGCTGGACAGCCGCGCCCGTGCCTGGACCTGTCCGATGAAATCGTCATGTCGCATATGTGCCTCCCATGTGGTCGGCTACCCAGAGCGCTGCACGCCAAACCGCCCTGACCTGCCGGCACGCTCGCTCGTGCCGCCCTCGCCGTGGTTCGACAGCGAACGGGCCAGCAACACCGTGCACGTCGCGATGAGCCCCAGGCCCAGCACCGCCAGGGCCAGCCAGGCACCGGACTGCAGCTGTTCCCGGAAGACCGTGACGCCCCACAGCAACGCGGTCAGCGGGTTGGCCAGGGTCAGCCCGGGCTGGGACGCCACCAGCCGCGCACCCTGCAGTGCGTTCTGCAGCAGGAAGAACCCCGCCGGGCCGGCGACGATCAGGGCGTAGGTCTGCCATTCGGTGAACAGGCCACCGAGGCCGGCTGCCGTGATCCCGGTGAGCAGCGCCGCGGTGAACCCGAAGGTCACGCCGGTGGCGACGCCGAGGTAGGCCGCCCGGCCCGCCTCGTGCGTGCGGTAGCCGAGGAACACGAGCACCGCCACGACACCCACGGTGGCCGCCGACGCCAGTGCCCACGACAGCCCGGACGCGGTCCGTGGTTGACCGCCGGTGGGCCGCAACGCCAGCAACAGCAGCGCGACGCCCACGCTCATGCCAGCCACCGCAAGCCATTCCTGGACGCGCAGTGCGGTGTGGAACACGATCGCGCTCAGCACCAGGGTGAACGCGAGTTCCACGATCAGGATCGGCTGGACCAGCGCGATCGGACCGGTGCCCAGCGCGGCGGCCTGCAGGACGAAACCGCAGACCATCGCGACCACGCCGCCCAGCCACGCCGGCCGGCGCACCAGATGCCACAGCAGGCGCAGTTCGAACGCCTCGGACTCGGGCCGGTCCCGCGCCGCCTTGCGCTGGAAGACCGAAGCGACGGCATTGGCCACCGCCGCGGCCACCGCCAGTACGACGCTCACGAACACGTCAGCCCGCCGCGATCTCTCCGCCGAGTGCCGACAGCACCTCGCCGGTGTAGTAGGACGAGAACACGTCCGACGCCAGGAACACGTAGGACGGTGCCAGTTCGTCCGGCTGCGCCGGCCGCCCCAGCGGCACGCGCTTGCCGAACTCGGGCTGCGTCTCCTCGCCGAGGGTGGCGGGGATCAGCGGTGTCCACACCGGACCCGGCGCGACGGCGTTGACGCGGATGCCCCGGTCGGCCAGGGCCTGCGCCATCGAGTAGGTGAACGCGATCACGGCACCCTTGGTGGTGGCGTAGGCGAGCAGCGACTTGTTGCCGCGCAGTCCGTTGACCGACGCCGTGTTGATGATGCTCGCACCCTCGCCGAGATGCGGCAGGGCTGCCTTGGTGACCCGGAAGTAGCTGTGGATGTTGACGTCGAACGTGTGGCACCATTCGTCGTCGCCGATGTCGGTGAGGTCGTCGACGGGCCGCTGTTCCGCGATGTTGTTGACCAGGATGTGCAGGCCGCCCAACTGGTCCACGGCCGAGTTGACCACGTGTGCGCAGTGGTCGCGGTCGGCCAGGTCACCCGGCAGCAGCACGGCCCGCCTGCCCTGCGCCTGCACCAGCGCGGCCGTCTGCTCCGCGTCCTCCCGTTCCTTCAGGTAGGCGATGGCGACGTCGGCGCCTTCCTTGGCGAAGGCCACCGCCACGGCCCGGCCGATGCCCGAGTCGCCCCCGGTCACCAGTGCCTTCCGGTAGGTGAGCAGCCCGCGACCCTGGTAGTCGTCCATCGTGTCGCGGGGTTCGGGCCGCATCGCCCGCGTCGAGCCCGGTGGTTCCTGCTGCTGGGGTGGAATGTCGGGTGCATCGCTCATCACCCTGACCTACCCGAGCGGCACCAGCGCAAACGCCGGTCGGCCCGAGTTAGCCCGGCCGGCCGTGGGTAGTCAGCCGGCATGAAGGCAGTGACATGGCACGCTCGGCGGGACGTGCGCGTCGACTCCGTGCCCGACCCCGCCATCCAGGAGCCGACCGACGTGATCGTGGAGATCACGTCCACCGGCATCTGCGGATCCGACCTGCACCTGTACGAACTGTTCGGTCCGTTCATCGACGAGGGCGACATCCTCGGGCACGAGCCGATGGGCGTGGTGGCCGACACCGGACCCGAGGTGACCGAACTGGACCGCGGCGACCGCGTGGTCGTGCCGTTCAACGTCTCCTGCGGCACGTGCTTCATGTGTACGCAGGGCCTGCATTCGCAGTGCGAGACCACCCAGGTCCGCGAGTACGGCACCGGCGCGTCCCTGTTCGGCTACACCAAGCTCTACGGCCAGGTGCCCGGCGGCCAGGCGGAGTACCTGCGGGTGCCGTTCGGCAACACGTTGCCGATCAAGGTGCCCGACGGGCCGCCCGACGACCGGTTCGTCTACCTGTCCGACGTGCTGCCCACGGCGTGGCAGGCCGTCGAGTACGCCGACATCCCGGTGGGTGGCAGCGTCGCCGTGCTCGGGCTGGGACCGATCGGCGACATGGCGACGCGCATCGCGCAGCACCGGGCTGCCGGCACCGTCATCGGCGTCGACCTGGTGCCGGACCGGCTCGCCCGCGCCCAGGGGCACGGCGTCCAGACGATCGACCTGCGCGAG
The DNA here is from genome assembly GCA_035273045.1 of Pseudonocardiaceae bacterium. Classification (GTDB taxonomy): domain Bacteria; phylum Actinomycetota; class Actinomycetes; order Mycobacteriales; family Pseudonocardiaceae; genus DATEPR01. Next base: position 3,497 of record DATEPR010000022.1, read on the forward strand.
CACGGCAAGGATCTGGCCGAGGTCGTGCGCGGCCTGACCCAGGGGCGCGGCGCGGACGCGGTGATCGACGCCGTCGGCATGGAGGCGCACGGGTCACCCGTGGGCAAGCTGGCGCACGGGGTCAACTCGCTGCTGCCCGACGCCGTGGCGGCGAAGCTGATGACCACCGTCGGCGTGGACCGGCTCGCGGCGCTGCACACCGCGGTCGAACTGGTCCGGCGCGGCGGCACGATCTCCGTGTCGGGTGTCTACGGCGGCATGGCCGACCCGATGCCGATGTTGCGCCTGTTCGACAAGCAGGTGCAGCTGCGGATGGGCCAGGCCAACGTGCGCCGCTGGGTGCCGGACATCATGCCGCTGCTGGTGGACAGCGACCCGCTCGGCACGCAGGACTTCGCCACCCACCGGCTGCCGCTGGAACAGGCGCCCGACGCCTACGCCACGTTCCAGCGGAAGCAGGAGGGCATGGTCAAGGTGCTGCTCCAGCCACGTTCGGCGGCCTGAGTCACCCGGCCAGGAACTCGGCCACCGGGCGCAGGTCGGCCAGCAGGTCCTGGTACGCCCGGTTCCGGTCCGGCGCCCGGAGCACCGCGGACGGGTGGACCGTGGCCAGGAACGACCAGTCACCCGGCAGGTCGTCGGCGACCGAGTCCGGCCGAGGCACCAGTTCGCCGCGGTGGTCGGTGAGGCGGAACCGGGAGCCGGCCACCGCCTGCGCCGCCGTCGCGCCGAGGCACACGACCAGGTCCGGACCGACGGTGGACAGTTCCTGGGCCAGCCATGGCCGGCACGCCGCGATCTGCCCGGACTTGGGCCGCTGGTGGATGCGCCGCACGCCGCGTTCGGCCCGCCGGAACGAGAAGTGCTTCACCGCGTTGGTGAGGTAGACCGTCGAGCGGTCGATGCCGGCCTCGGCGAGTACCCGGTCCAGCAGCCGTCCGGCCGGACCGACGAACGGCTCGCCCGCCAGGTCCTCCCGATCGCCGGGCTGCTCGCCGAGCATCACCACCCGGGCCGACGCACGGCCTTCGCCGAACACCGTCTGCGTCGCGTCGCGGTACAGGTCGCAGCCCTGACAGTCCGCGGCAGCGGCCCGCAGCGCGTCCAGTCCGCCCTTCGTGGGCAGGAACGCCGTAGCACTCACGTCTGGGCACTACCCCCGAACCACCCGACCTACACCAGTGGGTACACCCCGGTATGCCCGAACTGCCAGACGTCGAAGGGTTCCGCCGGGAGCTGGCCGACCACCTGCCCGGCCGGCGGGTGTCCGGGGTGCGCGTGGTCGACCCGGGCGTGCTGCGCAACACCGACGCGCGAGCACTGGCGAGGGCGTTGCACGGGCAACGGTTCGGCCGCCCGGACCGGCACGGCAAGTGGCTGATGCTGCCGACCGGTGGACCGACGCTGCTGATCCACAGCGGCATGACCGGCCACCCCTACTACTGCCCGGATCATGGTGACGACGGGCACGACCGGGTGATCGTCCGCCTGGACCGGGGCGAACTGCGGTACGCCGACCAGCGCAAGCTGCGCGGCATCTGGCTGGTGAGCAGTGACAGCGCTGTTGAGGACGTGACCGGGCCGCAGGGTCCGGACGCCCTGTCGGTGGGGCCGAAGCGGTTCGCGGACGTGCTGCGCGGTAGGCGTGGCCAGTTGAAGCCGGCGCTGCTCGACCAGCAGGTGATCGCCGGGTTGGGCAACCTGCTGGTCGACGAGGTGTGTTGGCGGGCCAGGGTGAACCCGGGACGTCGGGTCGGCGAACTGGACGAGGAGCAGGTGCGTGCGCTGCACAGTGCGATGCGGCGCACCCTGCGTACGGCGGTCCGGCACGGCCGGGTGCCTGGCCTACGCGGTTGGCTGACCAGGGTCCGGGACGAGAAGGACGGCCACTGCCCCCGCTGCCACACGAACCTGACCCACGCCCGCCGAGGCGGCCGCGCCACCGTCTGGTGCCCACGCTGCCAACCAGAGTGAACAACACGGCCCGCTGAACAAGGCAGCGACCAGGCGGCGGCCGGCCCGCGCCCGGCGCGCAGTGCCCGCGCCGCGAACGGAATGAGCCACCCGGCCCGCCGAGCAGGGCGACAGCCTCTGCCCGATGGCCCGC
>DATEPR010000023.1:0-3818 GCA_035273045.1 Pseudonocardiaceae bacterium
GCCTGGCCGGCAACTTCGGCGCCGAACGCGGCCACTACGACGTGTCGGTCGCGGTGGCGGAGACCGCGCTGCTGCCCGCCGTCCGGGCCGCCGACCCGGGCACCCGGCTGCTCGCCGACGGCTTCCCCTGCCGCACCCAGCTGCGCCAGCTCGCCGGCCGCTCCGCCGACCACGTCGCGCAACTGCTCGCCTGGGGCATGGACGCCGACTAGCTGTAGTGACCTGACACGTTGATGACGGTTACACGGCCAGTCGGCTTGCCGGTGGGCGGCCTGCCAGGGCGGAGTGAGCACGTTCAGTGTTGTAGTGCTGCACCCATCCCGGCAAGGCCGCCACGCGGTCAGCGTTGCAGGTCCATGCCCGGGCGTAGGCGAACTCGGTTTGCAGGGTCCGGTTGAACCGCTCAGCCTTGCCGTTGGTCCACGGGCAGCGCGGCTTGATAAACCGCCGCCGCAGACCCAGCCCGATACACACCGCCCGCCAACACCCACCGATCCGGTAGACCTTGGCGTTGTCGGTCAGCACCCGCAGCACCCGCACACCCTGGTCACGAAACCAGGCCACGGCGCGGTAGAGAAACCCCGCGCAGGTGGGGTCCTTCTCGTCGGGCAGGACCTCCACGTAGGCCAGACGGGAATGGTCGTCCACCGCCACGTGCAGAAAGTCGTAGCCCACCCCACGGCCACGGACCGCCTCACTGCGGCCGTGGGCCCGCCACCCGCCACCGTCGGGCACCCGGCCGAGTTTCTTGACATCGATGTGCAGTAACTCGCCGGGGGCGTGGCGCTGGTAGCGGCGCTGGGAATGGTGGCGGCGTACCGGTTGCCCGGTGATCGCGTCCAGCGCGGCCAGCCGGGCATGTGGTGGCGGCGCAGCACCCGCCCGACCGTCGAGGCGGCCACACCCACCTGCGCGGCCAGGTAGACCGGGCCGCGGTGGAGCTTGGCCCGCAGCCGCAGGATCTGTGCTTCGGTCTGGGCCGGCAGGCGGGTCGGGCTGTGGTGCGGGCGCGAGGAGCGGTCGGTCAGCCCGGCTATCCCTGCGGCCCGGTGACGGGCCAGCCACTTGTAGACCGTGGCGCGGGAGACACCCAGTTGTTCGGCGATGCGGGCAGCGGGCCAGCCGGCGTGGTAGCGGATCACCATCAGCTCGCGGGCGTAGACGGTGGTGCGTGCGTTAGCGTGGGCCACGAGGACCTCCTGGTAGTGGATGCGTCGCAAACACCCACTTCGCCTGGAGGTCCTCCTTCTGTTCAAGCCGACACGCCGTCAACAACCTCCCGAGTCACTACAACTAGCGCCGGCTCATCATGATCGGCTGCGTGACGTCGGCGGCCAGCTTGCGCTCCTTGCGGTGCCGCGCCCACTCGATCACCACCGGCACCACCGAGATCACCACGATCAGCGACAGGATCAGGTCGATGTGGTTGCCGATGAAGTCGATCCGGCCCAGGAAGTAGCCGGCCACGACGATGCCGGCGGCCCACAGCACGCCGCCGACCACGCTCACCGTCAGGTATTTGGCGGGCGCCATCCGCGCCACGCCGGCGACGGCCGTGATGAACGTGCGCACGATCGGCACGAACCGGCCGAGCAGGATCGCGGCCACGCCGTAGCGTTCGAAGAACAGATGCGTGCGGTCGACGTGCTCCCGTTTGAACAGCCGAGAGTCCGGCTTGTTGAACAGCCTCGGCCCGATCACGTAGCCGACCAGGTAGCCGACGACGTTCCCGGCCACCGCGCAGGCGGCCATGATCAGGCAGGCCAGCCACAGCGGGGTGTGCACCACGCCGCGGGCGATGAACAGGCCGAGCGGGAACAGCAGCGAGTCACCGGGCAGCAGGAAGCCGAGCAGGATCCCGCATTCGGCGAAGATGATGATGGCGACCATCGGCACCACCCAGGCGCCGAGCGAGCCGACCAGGTAGTTGGGGTCCAGCCATTTGATTCCCAGCACCGCTGTGGCGGCGAGGCTGTGCGTCGTCACGGCTCAACGGTACGCCGCCGGTGCGGTTCACAGAACGCTGACCAGGCCGACCACCGCGCCGGCCGCGAGGCCGAGCAGCACGGCGAGCAACACGATCCAGCCGGCCGGCAACTGGGCGGACCGCCGGTCCAGGTGGGTGGTGCCCGGTTCGGCCACCGGTGGCAGGCCGACCGTGTCCGACGCGCGGCCGGACAGCAGCGCGTCCGGACCGGAGAACAGCTTCAGCACCTGGTCGTCCGGCCCGCGGGCGGTGGGGTCGGCCAGCGGCGCCCGCACCGCCTGGGCGCGCAGCGCCTCGGCCAGCAGCCGCTCCTGCTCGGCGTTCCCGTCGCTCACCCTGTCGACGCTAGCCCACCCCGGCGGTCACGCCACCCAGGTGCCCCGGTCCATCACCCCGGTGACGTGCAGGCTGTCGTCCAGCACCACCAGGTCGGCCTGCGCACCGGCGGCGACGCTGCCGATCGAGCCCTGCCGGCCGAGCAGCGCGGCGGGCTGGCCGGACACCGCGGCCGCGGCCTCCACCATCGTCATCCCGCACGACTGGACGAAATTGCGCACGGCGGCGTCCAGGGTGAGCGTGCTGGCGGCCAGCGCGCCCCCGCCGTCCAGCGTGGGCACCCCGTCCCGCACGGTAACCCGCAGCCCGCCGACCTGGTACACGCCGTCACCCACGCCGGCCGCGGCCATCGCGTCGGTGACCAGCACGGTCCGGCCGGGACCGGCGTGCCGGGCGGCCATCCGCACCACCGTGGGGTGCAGGTGCACCAGATCGCAGATCAGCTCCACGGTGACCCGCTCGTCGTCCAGCAGCGCGCCGATCGGCCCCGGTTCGCGATGGTGCAGCGGCCGCATCCCGTTGAACAGGTGGGTGGCCACGGTCGCGCCCGCGTCCACCGCGGGCCGCACCTGGGCCAGCGTGGCGTCGGTGTGGCCGATGCCGACGATCACCCCGGCGTCGGTGAACCGGCGCACCGCGTCCACCGCGCCGTCCAGTTCCGGCGCGAGCGTGACCATCCGGATGGTGCCCTGGCCGGCGGCCAGCAGCCGGTCCACCGACTGCCGGTCCGGTGCCATCAGCATCGACGGGTCGTGCGCGCCGCAGCGGACCGCCGAGATGAACGGGCCTTCCAGGTGGATGCCGGCGAACAGGCCGTCCCGCACCAGGTCGCGCAGCGCGGCGACCTGCTCGACCAGTTCGGGAATCGGGTCGGACACCAGGCTGGCCAGCGTCGTCGTGGTGCCGTGCCTGCGGTGCGCGGCAGCGGCGGCGGCCAGCCGTTCCGGGTCCCGCTCGGTGTAGGACGCGCCGCCGCCGCCGTGGCAGTGCACGTCCACGAAACCGGGCAGCACCCACGCGCCGGCCAGGTCCACCACCGGGGCGTCCGGTTCGGTCCGGTAGCCGGGCGTGCCCCGCCCGACCTGCTCGATCACCTCGTCGCGCACGGTCAGCCAGCCGTCGTCGAGCACGCCCGCGCTGGTCACGATGCGCCCGCCACGCAGCAGGGTCGGCGTCGAGGTCGTGGTCACCGGGCCCCCTGGAGGAGATCGAGGGCGAGCAGGCCGGCGCCCAGGCTGCCGGCTTCGTCGCCCAGTTCGGCCAGCCGGAGTTCCGGCGACCGCTGGAAGGTGAGCAGGGCGGCCAGCCGCTTGGCCACTGGTGCGACCAGCCGGTCCCCGGCCATCGCCAGGCCGCCGCCGAACACCACGACCTCCGGCCCGACCAGCGTGGCCAGTACCCGCACACCCCTGGCCAGCGCGTCCAGCGCGTCGTCCCACACCAGCGCGGCCACCGGATCACCGGACTCGGCCGCCGCGATGACGGCGGCGGCGCC
>DATEPR010000024.1:0-10270 GCA_035273045.1 Pseudonocardiaceae bacterium
CGTGAGTTCGTCGTGGATCGCGCCGAGCCGGTCGGCGTAGCTGGGGAAATCGGCCGCGTGCCTGGCCAGCACCGCGGGATCGGCCTGGAAACCGTGGTCCGTCATGCATCTCACCGCCCGGTCCGGTTCATCCAGCTCGTCTCCTCGTAGCTGGCCTCGTCGTCCACAGGAGCCTGCGGAGGGTTGATCTCCTCGGGAGTCAGGTCGGCGGTGCCGGACAGCACGGCACCCGGCTCCACGTCCGGCGGGAGCACCGGCGCCAGCGCCTCCCTGGCCCGTCCCCCGGCCCGCACCGCGGCCTGGCGGCTCGCCCGCACGATCGCGTCGGCGAGTTCGGCCGGCCGGTACCGGCGGTAGGCGTCCTCGGCGATCGCCAGCGCGCACAGCACGCCGGACGAGTTGACCGTCGCGGTGACCAGCCCGTCCGGGCTGCTCGCCGACTCGGTGATGGACAGCAGGGTGCGGTGCACCGTGGCCAGTTGGGCACGGCTGTTCCGGTAGTCGGCGAGCAACGGCTCGACCTCGTCCCGGTGGTTGGTCGGCACCCGCCACCTCCGGTTCCTCGCCCGTCACACCCGCTCCTCGGGTGCCACGTTCGACGTGAGCCAACAACGAACGGTTTCACCCACCAGGGTGATATTTGCCGGGTGGTCTACTCCGCGAGCGGCAGCCGCACCAGGGCGCGGGTCGGCGACCGCTGCTCGACCACCTGGAAACCGGCGGCCAGGAACGAGGTCAGCGTGCCGTGGTACAGCTCGCCGGCCGAGCGCCGGGCACCGTCGGTGATCTTCGGGTAGCCCTCGACGGCCACCGCGCCGTGCCGGGCGGCGAAGGCGACGGCGGCGGACAGCAGTTCGCCGGCGATGCCCTTGCGGCGCATACCGGCCCGGACATAGAAGCAGGTCACCGACCACACGTCGGCCACATCCTCGTCCGGATCAGCGGATCGGGTGATCTTCGACCGGTCCAGCCTCGGGTACGACGGGCGGGGTGCGACGGCGACCCAGCCGACCGCGGTGGGGCCGGACATGGCCAGCAGGCCGACCGGCACGCCGGAGCGCACCCGGCCGCGCATCATCTCGCGGTTGCCGGCCGAGCCGTTCGCGTACAACTCCTTGTTGCTCTGCCAGAACCACGTGCACCAGCAGCCGGCGACGGCGCCGTTCGGGCCGAACAGGTCCTCCAGTGCCGGCCAGTTGTGGTCGGTCAGCTCGACGATCTCCAGCGCGGTCGCCACGACGGGTTCACCCGGCCAGTGCCCGCACCACACGCGACGGGCTGGGCCGGCCGAGCCGCTCGGCCAGCCACACGCTCGTCGTGACGAGCTTGTCCAGGTCCACACCGGTCCGCACGCCAAGGCCGTCCAGCATCCACACCAGATCCTCGGTGGCGAGGTTGCCGGTCGCCGACTCGGCGTACGGGCAGCCACCCAGGCCACCGGTCGACGAGTCCACACAGGACACTCCAAAATGCAGCGCCACTAACGTGTTCGCCAAGGCCTGGCCGTAGGTGTCGTGGAAGTGGACTGCGAGCCGGTCGACCGGCATACCGGTGGCCAGGAAGCCGGCGAGCAGCGCCTCGACCTGACCGGCTGTCGCCACGCCGATGGTGTCGCCGAGGGACAGTTGGCTACAGCCGAGGTCGAGCAGCCGCCGGCCGATGGCGACCACCTGCTCCGGGGGCACCGGTCCCTCCCACGGGTCGCCGAAGCACATCGACACGTAGGCCCGCACGTCCAGGCCCTCGGCCAGTGCCCGCGCCACGACCGGCTCGAACATGGTGAACTGGCCGTCCAGCGTGCTGTTCAGGTTGCGCCGGGCGAACGTCTCGGTGGCGCTGCCGAAGATCGCGATGTCCCGCACGCCCGCGGCCAGCGCCCGGTCCAGGCCGCGCTCGTTGGGCACCAGCACCGGGTAGCGGACGCCGTCCCGCTGCTTCAGCCCGGCCAGCAGGTCCTCGGCGTCGGCCAGTTGCGGCACCCATTTCGGGTGCACGAAACTGGTCGCCTCGATGATCCGCAGTCCGGCGTCGGCGAGCCGGTCCAGGAACTCCAGCTTCACGTCCAGCGGCAGCACGGCCGACTCGTTCTGCAGGCCGTCCCTGGCGCCCACCTCCCAGATGGTCACCTCCGTCGGCAGCGCGCCACGGTCCGGCGGCGCGACCACCACCGGCAGGCCCAGTTCCCTGGCACCCATCAGCGGCCCTCCCTCCGGCGCAGCCGCTGGGTGACGTGGAAGTCGTCGTCCGGGTTGTCGTTGACCTCCCGGTACAGCAGCGAGTGCACGTACTCGACGTTCGGGATGTCCCCGAACTCCAGCGGGTCGTCCGACGCCGACTCGATGATCAGCGTGCCGGCGCCCCAGATCCGGTCGATCAGGCCGTGTTCGAACCGGACGCTGTTGATCCGGGACAGCGGAATGTCCAGTCCGGTCCGGTTGAGCACACCCTCGCGGGCCATTACGCGGTCCGTGGTCACGATGAAGTGTGTGGTGCGCCAGCGCATCAGCGGGATGATGGTCAGCCACACCACCAGCACCACGCCGATCACGACGATCGCGATCCACGCGATCAGATGCCAGTCCTGCTTCCTGGACAGGGCGGCCAGGAACGCCCCGGCCGCGACGACCACCAGGAAGAACACCACCGGGAGGATCAACATCTTCCAGTGCGGGTGCTTGTGGATCACCACCTGCTCACCTTCGGTGAGCACGTTGTCGGGGTAGGCCACGTCGTCCTCCGGTGGTCGCGCGCCGTCGATGTCGCTCACGGTACCTGCGCGGCGACCGTTCAGTGCGCAGGACGCAGATGCACCACGTCGCCGGCGGAGATCAGCTGCTCGGCGCCGTCGTCCGTGCGGAGCAGCAGGGCGCCGCTCGGGTCGACTCCGGCGGCCGTTCCGGTGACCGTGCCGCCGGGCAGCTCGACCCGCACCCGCTGGCCGATCGTGGCGCAGCAACCGGTGTACTCCTCGTGGATGCCGCCGGCCGCCGGGTCGCCGCCGGCCGCCCGCCAGGTGTCCTCCAGGTCGGCCAGTTCGGTGAGCACCCGCACCGCGACGTCCGTGAGGTCGACATCGCCCGCGCCGGCCTCGGCCAGCGACGTCGGGGCCAGCCTACCCGGGCCGAGCGGCACGTCGTCGGGCAGCGGCCGGACGTTGAGCCCGATGCCCAGCACGACCGCGCCCTGCGTCACCTCGGCCAGGATCCCGGCGCCCTTGCGCCGGTCCGGGCCGAGCAGCAGGTCGTTGGGCCACTTCAGCACGGCCTCGACGCCTGCCTCGCGGGCGGTGCGGACCAGCGCGAGACCGGCCAGCAGGGTCAGCCAGGAGAACCGGGCCGCGGGCACCGGCGGCCGCAGCAGCACACTCAGGTAGAGGCCGGTGCCGGCCGGCGACACCCAGGTGCGGGATCGCCTGCCCTGCCCGGCCGTCTGCTCCTCGGCGATCAGCACCGTCCGGTCCACGGCACCACCGGCGGCGGCCGCCACCAGGCTCGCGTTGGTCGAGTCCGCTCTGGGCACGACGTCGATCGAGGGGTACCGGCCGGCGAGGGATCGCAACCGCTCCAGGTCCATGGGGTCAGCTTAGGAAGCGGCCCGCGGCCACCGGCCGGTCGGAGCGGGACAGCCCGGTGGCGGCGGGCACCTCCTTACCGTGCGACCTCGACCGCACTGGAGGTCAAGTGCCGCCGTGACGTCGGCAACGCCCCTGGCCGCCAGCCGCCGCCGGCTGATTAGGCTGACGGGTCATGAGCAGCGCCACCGTGCCCATCGGCGGTCCCAGCGACGGACCGGACGACCAGCCCGACGTCCACACCACGGCAGGGAAGCTCGCCGATCTGTACCACCGCAACGACGAGGCCGTGCACGCCGGCTCCGCGCGGGCGGTCGAACGCCAGCACGCCAGGGGCAAGAAGACGGCACGCGAGCGGATCGACATGCTGCTCGATCCCGGTTCGTTCGTCGAACTCGACGAGTTGGCCCGGCACCGGTCGACCAATTTCGGCCAGGAGCGCAACCGTCCGTACGGCGACGGCGTGGTGACCGGGTACGGCACGGTGGACGGCCGGGCGGTGTGCGTGTTCAGCCAGGACGTCACGGTGTTCGGCGGCTCGCTGGGCGAGGTGTACGGCGAGAAGATCGTCAAGGTCATGGATCTGGCCCTGAAGACGGGCCGGCCGATCATCGGCATCAACGAGGGCGGTGGCGCGCGCATCCAGGAGGGTGTGGTGTCGCTGGGCCTGTACGGCGAGATCTTCCGGCGCAACACGGTCTCGTCCGGCGTGATCCCGCAGATCTCGTTGATCATGGGCGCGAACGCCGGCGGCCACGTGTACTCGCCCGCGCTGACCGACTTCGTGGTGATGGTCGACAAGACGTCGCAGATGTTCATCACCGGGCCGGACGTGGTGAAGACGGTCACCGGCGAGGAGGTGACGTTCGAGGAACTCGGCGGCGCGCGCACGCACAACACCAAGTCCGGCAACGCCCACTACCTCGGTGCCGACGAGGAGGACGCGATCTCCTACGTGAAGGAGCTGCTGTCCTTCCTGCCGTCGAACAACCTGTCCGAGCCGCCGGTGTTCAACGATGCCGGCGACGGCGTGGCCGGCTCCATCGCCGACGGCATCACGGACACCGACCGGGAACTGGACACGCTGATCCCGGACTCGGCCAACCAGCCCTACGACATGCACGAGGTCATCACCCGCATCCTGGACGACGGCGAGTTCCTTGAGGTCCAGCAGCTCTACGCGCCCAACATCGTGGTCGGGTTCGGCAGGGTGGACGGGCACAGCGTCGGTGTGGTGGCCAACCAGCCGACCCAGTTCGCCGGCTGCCTGGACATCAACGCGTCCGAGAAGGCGGCCCGGTTCGTCCGCACCTGCGACGCGTTCAACGTGCCGGTGCTGACCTTCGTGGACGTGCCGGGCTTCCTGCCGGGCACCGACCAGGAGTGGAACGGCATCATCCGGCGCGGCGCGAAGCTGATCTACGCCTACGCCGAGGCGAGCGTGCCGCTGGTCACGGTGATCACGCGCAAGGCGTACGGCGGCGCGTACGACGTCATGGGGTCCAAGCACCTGGGTGCGGACGCGAACCTGGCCTGGCCGACCGCGCAGATCGCCGTCATGGGCGCGTCCGGCGCGTCCAACATCGTGCACCGCAGGACGCTGGCCGCGGCCGCCGAGCGTGGCGAGGACGTGAACGCGCTGCGCGCCAAGCTGGACCAGGAGTACGAGGACACGCTGCTCAATCCCTACATGGCGGCGGAGCGCGGCTACGTCGACTCGGTGATCCCACCGTCCTACACCCGTGGCTACGTCGCCCGGTCGCTGGCCATGCTGCGGGACAAGCGCAGGACGCTGCCGCCGAAGAAGCACGGCAACATCCCGCTGTAGACGAGGAGACAGCACGATGACCGACTCCGAACAGCCGCTGCTGACGGTCGTGCGCGGCACGCCGGACGACGACGAGCTGGCCGCGCTGACGGCGGTGGTGGCCGGACTCACGTCTGCTACCCCGCCACCGGCCCCGCCGGCACCGCGGTCGCGCTGGGCGGACCGGTCGGCCCTGGTCCGCCAGCCGCTGCCGTCCGGCCCGAACGCCTGGTGGGCGTCCGGCCTGCCGCACTGACCGCACGCCACCTGCTTGACTCGGTGCCTCACGCCGGTATATTCCACGTGGAATATTTGTTCAGGAATGACCACCGGGGGTCTCACCATGGCAACGCGCGGCACGCTGACGCCGATCGCCCTCGCCGCGATGGAACTGCTGCACGAGGGACCGCGGCACCCGTACGACATGAGCCAGACCATGCAGGAACGCGAGACGTGGCGGCTGCTCAAGATCACCGTCGGCTCGCTCTACCACGCCATCGACTGGCTCGCCGCCAACGGCCTGATCGAGGCCGTCGAGACCAGCAGGGAGGGCAGGCGGCCGGAACGCACCACCTACCGGCTCACCCAGGCCGGCCGGGACGCCTACACGCTCCGGGTGCGGGACATCGTCGCCCACCCGGCCACCGAATACCCCCTGTACGCCCTGGCCATCGCCCTGCTGCACACGCTGGACCGGGCCGACGCCCTGGCCCAGTTGCGCAAGCGCGCCATCGCGCTGGAGGCCGCCGTCGCCGCCGACCGCGTCTACCGCCGGCGGCTCACCGAACAGGGCGTCCCCGAGCTGTACTGGGTCGACGTCGACCTGAAGCTGCGCCTGCGGGAGGCCGAACTGGCCTGGACCCGTGAGCTCGTCGACCGCCTGGAGACCCACCGGCTGCCCTGGCCGAACACCACGGCCGCCGACCACGACGACCCGCCACGGCTGAGCCTGGTGGACGAGCAGGAGAAGACAGGATGACTGACACACCGGCGGTGACCGTCGGCCGCAGACGGATCAGCCCGTGGGTGGCGATGGGAGCGCTGTCCATCGGGTTCTTCATGATCATGCTGGACACCACGATCGTGAACGTGGCGATCCCGGCGATGCTGCGCGGCAACCTGCACGCCAGCCTCAACCAGATCATCTGGGTGAACAGCGTCTACCTGCTCACCTACGCCGTGCCGCTGCTGCTGTGCGGGCGGCTGGGCGACCGCCTGGGCCGCAAGCCGATGTTCATCATCGGCCTGATCGTGTTCACGCTGGCGTCGCTGTCCTGCGGCCTGGCCGGTTCGCCGGGACTGCTGATCACCGCACGGGCCGTGCAGGGCCTGGGTGCGGCCGCAATGGCGCCGCAGACCATGGCGTTCATCACCGCGATGTTCCCGCCGTCCCGGCGGGGCGCGCCGATGGGCATGTGGGGCGCCGTCGCCGGTGTCGCTACGATCGCCGGCCCGCTGCTGGGCGGCGTGCTGGTGGACAACTTCGGCTGGCAGTGGATCTTCATGGTGAACGTGCCGATCGGCGTGATCGGCCTGGTGATGGCGGTCCTGTTCGTGCCGGGCGCGCAGCGGCGCAACGAGCACCGGTTCGACGTGCTCGGCACTGTGCTGTTCAGCCTCGGCCTGCTGGCCGTCGTGTTCGGCGTGCAGAACGGGCAGCAGTACGACTGGGGGAGCGTCTGGGGCGCGATCGGCATCCCCGAGATCATCGCGGCCGGCGTGGTGCTGCTGATCGTGTTCCTGGTCTGGCAGCGGCTCAACCGGAACGAGCCGCTGCTGCCGCTGACGCTGTTCGGCAACCGCACGTTCTCGTCGGCCAACCTGGCCAACGTGTGCATCGGGTTCGCCATCACCGGCATGTTCCTGCCCGTGGTGATCTTCCTGCAGTCGGTGCTCGGCCTGAGTCCGGTGCTGTCCGGTGTGACGACGCTGCCGATGTCGCTCGTGTCGGGTGTGGTGGCGCCGTTCGCCGGGCGGCTGTCGGACAAGCTGTCCGGCAAGTACGTGGCGATGTTCGGGTTCGCCGCGCTCACCGCGGGCGTGGTGTGGCTGGCCGTGACGATCGAGGTGGGGATCAGCGCGTGGCGGCTGGTGCCCGCGCTGATCGTGTGCGGCCTGGGCATCGGCTGCATCTTCTCGCCGCTGGGCAATCTCGCCACCAGCACGGTGGCGCTGCCGCGGATGGGCGCCGCGTCGGGCATCTTCAACACGACACGGCAGGTGGGCGGCGTGCTGGGCAGTGCGGCCATCGGTGTGCTGTTGCAGGCCAGGCTGGTCGTGTCCATGCACAACGCGGCCGTGACGGCCGCCGCGCAACTGCCGGCGTCGTTCCGGCCGGCGTTCGTCGACAGCATGGTCGCGGCGGCCCGGTCGGCCACCGAGGCCGGTGGCGGCGGCTGCCGGCTGCCGGCGGGTGTGCCGGCCGCGGTCGCCGGCCGGGTGTGCGCGCTGGGACAGACCACCTTCCAGCACGGCTTCACCGACGCGACCAGGGCCACGCTGGTCCTGCCGGCGGTCGTGCTCGCGTTGGGCGTCGCCGCCTGCGCCGCCATCGCCCGCCGCCCGAAGCGCCCGGTGGACGGCTTCACCCCGCCGCGCCAGGAGGACGTGGTGGTCGCCGAACCGGCGTGACGGTCCCGGCCGTACGCTGCCGGCCGTGCGGTTCGTGCTCGCGTCTTCGTCCCCCGCCCGGCTGGCCGTGTTGCGGGCGGCCGGGGTGGAACCCGTGGTGATCGTGTCCGGTGTGGACGAGGACGCGGTCGCGGCCGGGCTGACCGATCCGACGCCCGCCGACACCGTCACCGCGCTGGCCGCCGCGAAGGCCGAAGCCGTCGCGTCGACCCTGACCGGGGACGCCGTCGTCGTCGGGTGCGACTCGATGCTGTTCCTCACCGGTCCGGACGGTCCGCAACTGGTCGGCAAGCCGGGCACGGCGGCGAACGCGACCCAGCGGTGGGCGGCGATGGCCGGCACCACCGGTCACCTGCTCACCGGTCACGCCGTGCTGCGGCTGGACGGCGGCGAGGCCACCGCGCGGGCGTCCGGTGTGCAGAGCACCGAGGTGCGGTTCAGCCGGCCCACCGACCGCGAACTCGCCGCCTACGTGGCCAGCGGCGAACCGCTCGCCGTGGCCGGCGGGTTCACCATCGACGGGCTTGGCGGCTGGTTCGTCGACGGGATCGACGGCGACCCGTCCAGCGTCATCGGCATCAGCCTGCCGCTCACCCGTCGGCTGCTCGGCGAGGTCGGGGTGAGCGTCGTCGACCTGTGGACGGCCACCACAGCCACCACGGAGTAGCCCGCGCGAACGCTCACGAGGGACGATCGCTGCTGGCGTGGAGTGGTGAGCATGCTCTCGGTCCCAGGTCGTCCGGCAGTCCGTAAACTGCCGGGAAACCCCGTCCGCTGTACCGGGTGGGTCGTGCCGGAGACGAGGAGGTTGGCGTGTCGAGTGCGACGTTGCGCAAGGTGCTGGTCGCGAACCGCGGCGAGATCGCCGTCCGGGTGATCCGCGCCTGCCGGGACGCCGGCCTGGCCAGCGTCGCCGTGTACGCGGACCCCGACCGGGACGCGCCGTTCGTCCGGATGGCCGACGAGGCGTTCGGCCTGGACGGCAGCACGCCGGGGGACAGCTACCTGGCCATCGACAAGCTGCTCGACGTCGCCAAGCGGGCCGGTGCCGACTCGGTGCACCCCGGCTACGGCTTCATCTCCGAGAACGCCGGCTTCGCGCAGGCCGTGATCGACGCCGGCCTGACCTGGATCGGCCCCGACCCGCAGGCCATCCGCGATCTCGGCGACAAGGTCACCGCGCGGCACATCGCCACCCGCGCTGGCGCGCCCCTGGTGCCCGGCACGTCGGAACCGGTCTCCGGCCCGGACGAGATCATCGCGTTCGCCGACGAGCACGGCCTGCCCATCGCGATCAAGGCGGCGTTCGGCGGCGGCGGGCGCGGCCTGAAGGTGGCCAGGACCCGCGAGGAGATTCCCGACATGTTCGAGTCGGCCGTGCGCGAGGCGGTCGCCGCGTTCGGCCGGGGCGAGTGCTTCGTGGAGCGGTACCTGGACAAGCCGAGGCACGTCGAGGCGCAGGTACTGGCGGACAAGCACGGCAACGTGATCGTCGTCGGCACCCGCGACTGTTCCTTGCAGCGGCGACACCAGAAGCTGGTCGAGGAGGCCCCGGCGCCGTTCCTGACCGACGAGCAGCGCGCCACGATCCACCGCTCCGCCAAGGCGATCTGCGCCGAGGCGCACTACTCCGGCGCCGGCACCGTGGAGTACCTGGTCGGTCTCGACGGGACGATCTCGTTCCTGGAGGTCAACACCCGGCTCCAGGTCGAGCACCCGGTCAGCGAGGAGACGGCGGGTGTCGACCTGGTGCGCGAGCAGTTCCGCATCGCCGCCGGCGAGCCGCTGCGGTTCACCGAGGACCCGGCGCCGCGCGGTCACGCCATCGAGTTCCGCATCAACGGCGAGGACGCCGGCCGCAACTTCCTGCCCGCGCCCGGCGTGGTCACGTCGTGGGTGACGCCGGAGGGTCCCGGCGTGCGGGTCGACTCGGGCGTCGAGCCGGGCAGCGTCGTCGGTGGCGCGTTCGACTCGTTGCTGGCCAAGGTGATCGTGGTCGGCGAGGACCGGAAGCAGGCGCTGGAGCGGGCGCGACGGGCGCTGGACGAGTTGGTCGTGACCGGCATGGCGACCGTGCTGCCGTTCCACCGCGCCGTGGTGCGCGACCCGGCGTTCGTCGGCGACGAGCACGGGTTCGCGGTGCACACCCGGTGGATCGAGACCGAGTTCGACAACACCATTCCGCCGTTCGAGAGCCCCGACGAGGCGGCGGACGAGCAGCCTCGGCAGACCGTGGTGGTCGAGGTCGGCGGCCGGCGGCT
>DATEPR010000025.1:0-8159 GCA_035273045.1 Pseudonocardiaceae bacterium
AACAGGGCGGTGGGCGATGAACACGACTCTTGACCTCGACGGCCGGCACGGCGCCATGACCTACCGGCACGCCCGTGCCCAGCTGGGTGATGGCCGGCTGCGCACGGCCGTGGAGGCGGGTCGGCTGATCGGCTTCGGGCGCGGGGTGCTGCTGGACGCGGACCGGGTGCTGGACCTGCGGACGCGGTGTGCCGGTGCACTGCTGTGGACCGGTGGCGCCGGCGTGGTGGTGGGGCCGACTGCGGCGGCACTGCATGGTTGCACG
Organism: Pseudonocardiaceae bacterium; assembly: GCA_035273045.1. Classification (GTDB taxonomy): domain Bacteria; phylum Actinomycetota; class Actinomycetes; order Mycobacteriales; family Pseudonocardiaceae; genus DATEPR01. Next base: position 266 of record DATEPR010000025.1, read on the forward strand.
GCGGTCGGTGGGTTCCCGGTGCACGTGCGGGTGCCGTACGTGCACCGGTTCCGATCACGGCAGGGCGTCGTGGTGCATCAGGGCGACGTGGCCGAGCGGGACGTGGTCATGATGGACGGTCTGCGTGTGCTGCCGCTGGATTTGGCGGTGGCGGAGGTGCTGTGCTCGTCACCGCGCCGGGCCGCGCTGGCGTGCGCCGATCAGGCGCTGCGGGAGATCCGGGCGTCGGACCGGGCCGGGTTCGTGGCGCAGGTGGCGGAACGGCTGGCGGCCCGGGCCGACCGGCGCGGGACGAAGCGAGCGGCGGCCCTGCTGGACTTGGCGACCGGGCAACCCGAGACGGCGATGCAGAGCGCGTTCGTGTTGGTGCTGGCCGACTGTGGGTTGACCGGAGCGGTGTGCCAGCACGAGATCCGGGACCGGTCCGGCCGGCTGCGGGCAAGACTGGACTTCGCGTGGCCGGAGTGGCGGGTGGCGTTGGAGTGCGACGAGACCGAGGAGGGGGTGACGCCGAACGAATATCTGCGGGCGCGAGGCTGGATCGTGCTGCGCGGGGACATCCACGACCTGTCCGACCCGACGGACCTGGTCACCCGCCTGAGAACCGCCATCGAAAGCCGCACCGAAGCCGCATGATTCTGCGGTGGCAGGCCGGGAAGCGCCGACACCAGGTGACGCCGAAGCGAGGGCCGGAATGGCAGGCCGCTCCGACTCGGCGGCCTGACCGGCGGGACCGGACTCGACTCCGCCGGACCAGTGCTCGTGGCTCTCGGTGGTAGCCCACTACGCCACGCCGATGTGGCTCACCTACGGCCGATTGCACGGCCACGCCTGTGTGACGTCGGCCGCCAACGGACCTGCACCGGATGAGATGGGCGGCTGTCGGCCGGCTGTGCAGGCCCGGCTGGCTGGTCAGCCTGCGGCGAGCCATGCGGCTGCGATCCCCGCGTGAGCCGAAGGCGGTCAGCAAGCAATGCGGCAAGCGAACGCGACGCAATCCCGGATGGCCGCAGCCGCATGGCGGCGCTGAGCGCAGCGTTGCGGAGCATCCCTGCGGGCCGCAGCCGGTCAGCCGGAGCGGCTGCGGCGCGATGCCGGTCAGCCGGAGGCGGCCACGGGGCGATGCCACGCGAGCCACAGCCGGTCAGCCGAAGGATGCGGCGCGAAGCCGCGAGCCGTAGGTGGTCAGCCAGCGGTGCGGCATGGGCCGCATCGCAATCCTGCGGGAGTTGCGGCCGGTCAGCCGCGGGGGCCAGTGGCTGCGGAAGGATCGCCGTGGGCCGCAACCGGTCGGCCGGAGGTGGCTCCGCGCGATGCCGCGCGGGCAGCGGCCGGTCGGTCGTCGGTGGCCGTCCTGCGGCAGCCGGGGCTCGCCAGGGCGGGGCTTGATGATGGCCGTCGGCGGGTTGGCGCGGGCCATGGCGGGCGGTGCAGGCTGTGGCGGGTTCGTGCAGGTCGTGGGGTGGCCAACGGTTGGTGCGCGCGTGGCTGTTCGATGGGTGGTGGGAGTGGTCCTGGTGCAGGTGGGGTTAGCTGAGGGCGGCCAGGGCTGCGTGGACCAGGACTCGGATGGCTACGGGGAGGGCTCGTTCGTCGGCTTGGAACGTGGGGCGGTGGATGTCGCCCATCGCGCCCTCGCCTGGCCAGACGCCGAGGCGGGCGAATGAGCCTGGGACGTGTTCCAGGTACCAGCCGAAGTCCTCGCCGCCAGACGACTGCTTGGTGCCGGCCAGGGCGTCTTCGCCCAGCGCCGCCGCCACGCCGGCCTGGAGGATCTCCGTGCTCTCCTGCTCGTTCACGACGACGGGGACGCCACGGCGGTGGTCCAGGTCGAAGCCCACTCCGGTGGGCAGCAGCAGCGACTCGACCAGGTCCGCCACCAGGGGCTTGAGTTCGGCCCAGGTTTCCGGGTCGCTGGTGCGCAGCGTGCCGCGCAGGACGCCGTCCTGCGGGACCGCGTTGGCGGCCTCGCCCGCGTGCACCGCGCCCCACACCAGCACCGTGCCGGACCTCGGGTCGACCCGGCGGGACAGCAGGGTCGGCAGGCCGGTGATGACCGTGCCCAGGGCGTGCACGAGATCGGCCGTCAGGTGGGGGCGGGAGGTGTGGCCGCCGGGGGACGTCAGGCGGAGTTCCAGGAGATCGGCAGCCGCGGTGATCGGGCCGACCCGGCTGCCGATGCGGCCGACCTCAAGCCTGGGGTCGCAGTGCAGGCCGAAGATCCGGTCCACGCCGTCCAGGCCGCCGGCCTCGATCACGTCGAGTGCGCCGCCGGGCATGACCTCCTCGGCCGGCTGGAAGATCAGCCGCACCCTGCCGGGCAGCTCGGGCGCCGCCGCCATGGCCAGTGCGGCGCCCAGCAACGCGGCGGTGTGCATGTCGTGGCCGCAGGCGTGACACACACCGTCCACAGCGGACTTGAACTCCAGGTCCGTGGCCTCGGTGATGGGCAGGGCGTCCAGGTCGGCCCGCAGGGCGACGCACCGGTCGCGCTGCGATCCGACGTCGCAGATCAGTCCAGCTCCGTGGGGCAGCACTCGCGGGCGCAGGCCGACCGAACGCAGGAGGCCGGCGATCAGGTCCGTGGTGGCGAACTCCTGCCGGGACAGTTCCGGGTGCGCGTGGATGTGCCGGCGCCACGCCACCACGTCCCCGGCGTTGCCCGCCAACCAGCCGTCCAACCAGGACGGTCCACGACCGGCACCCAGGTCGTCCACGCCGGACATGCTGACGCCGTCGGGCACGAGCAGCACTCCGTGCCGAGCCTCGGCGCCACCGACACCGACTTCGGCGGATCCCGGCCCGTCCGGCAGGTCCGGGCGCGCGTCCACCACAGTCACGCCTGTCCTCCTCAACATCGTCCGCGCCGAACCGTCCGCACGGACCCGCGTTCCCGGCGGCAACCACCACACGATCACCTGGCGGACGCCCACACGCCGGTCTCCCTGTACGACCATCCTGCCCCACGTCAGGACGGCGGCACCCACCACTACCTGATCATCCGACCGCCGGTACGCGCGCTGCGCCGAACGGCGAAGAATGTTCAGCCTCGCTGAAGCGCGGGCCGCCCGATGGTCGCGCCTGACCGGCCTGGTCAGCTCTTCGCGTTCTGCAGGTTCTTCACCCGCAGGATGTGCTTGCCCTTCGCGCGGTGACCCAGGTAGACGATCACCAGCAGCACGACGCAGGCGATGCCGATGACGAGCTTCCGCTTGGCCAGCGCCGCGTTCGCGGCCTGCTGGCCCTTGTTGAAGTCGGTGGTCGGCGAGGCCGTCACCGGACTCGTCGGCGCCGCGGCGGCCGCGTGCACACCGGCCGGGTGAATCGTCGCCAGGTGCACCGCGGGCGACGGCGGCGGGGACGCCGTGGCCGGACCGGCGGTGATGCCGATCGCCAGCAGCGTGCCGAGTATCGCGGCCAGCAGCACACCGAGTGTCACTCGGACGGATATCCGCATCGCAGCCTCCTGGACACGCAGAGCTACCGCATAGCCTCGGTACCCACGTTACCGAGTGTGCGCCGCTCGCCTGAAGGTGTTAAGCCCAATCGTGGACAGATTCCCTGGTCAGACTGTCAGTCCGGGGTCGCGTCCAGATCGGGCAGGAACGCCGCCAGTATGCGCTCCGCGGCCGCGGTGGCCGGCAACCGGCCCGCCCTCACCTGCCGCTCCACGTCCGGCACCAGGTCCCGCACGGCCGGATCGGCGTGCAGCCGGCCGAGCAGGGTGTCACGGACCATGGTCCACATCCAGTCGACCTGCTGGCGGCGGCGGCGTTCGTGGAACTCGCCGTGCTCGTTCATCGCCTCGCGGTGGGCGCCGATCCGCGACCAGATCTCGTCCAGCCCGGCACCGGTGATCGCACTGCAGGTCAGCACCGGTGTGGTCCACGGCGACGACGGCTGCTCCAGCAGCCGCAGCGCGCCGGCCAGCTCCCTGGCGGCCGATTTCGCCTCCCGCTCGCGGTCACCGTCCGCCTTGTTCACCGCGATCACGTCGGCCAGCTCCAGCACGCCCTTCTTGATGCCCTGGAGCGCGTCCCCGGTCCTGGCCAGCGCCAGGTACAGGAAGCAGTCGACCATGGCGGCCACGGCGATCTCGGACTGGCCGACCCCGACCGTCTCGACCAGCACGATGTCGTAGCCGGCCGCCTCCATCAGCACCATCGTTTCCCGCGTGGCACGGGCCACCCCGCCGAGTGTCCCTGATGTGGGTGATGGGCGGATGAACGCGGACGGGTCGACGGCCAGGTGGGCCATCCGGGTCTTGTCACCCAGGATGCTGCCACCCGTCCGGTGGGACGACGGGTCGACGGCGAGCACGGCGACCCGATGGCCGGCGCCGGTGAGCGTCGTGCCGAACCTGTCGATGAAGGTCGACTTGCCGGCGCCGGGCACCCCGGAGATGCCAATGCGGTGGGCACCGCCGGCCGACGGCAGCAGCTCGGCCAGCAGGTCCTGGGCCTGCCGCCGGTGATCGGCCCTGGTCGACTCGACCAGCGTGATCGCGCGGGCCAGGATCGCCCGGTCGTTCGCGCGCACCCCGTCGGCGTACTCGCGGATGTCCACCTCGGCCATGGTCTACAGGCTCAGCCCGCGCCGCTGCGCCAGTTCGCGCACCAGGTCGGCGGCGGCGTCGGCGATCACCGTGCCCGGCCCGAAGATCGCGCTGGCACCGGCCTCCCGCAGCGCCTCGTAGTCCTGCGGCGGGATCACCCCGCCGACCACGACCACGATGTCCGACCGGCCGAGTTCGGCCAGCTCGGCGCGTAGCGCCGGCACCAGCGTCAGGTGCCCGGCGGCCAGCGAGTTGACGCCGACGACGTGCACGTCGGCCTCCACCGCCTGCCGCGCCACCTCACCCGGCGTCTGGAACAGCGGCCCCACGTCGACGTCGAAACCGAGATCGGCGAACGCCGTCGCGATCACCTTCTGGCCCCGGTCGTGGCCGTCCTGGCCCATCTTGGCCACCAGGATGCGCGGCTGCCGGCCCTCGTCCCGGGCGAACGCGGCCACCAGTTTCCTGGCCGCCGCCACGTTCGGCGTCTCGCCCACCTCGTGCCGGTACACGCCGGAAATGGTACGGACCTGGCCGGCGTGCCGGCCCCACGCCCGCTCCAGCGCCGCCGAGATCTCGCCGACCGTCGCCTTGGCCCGGGCTGCGTCGATGGACAGCGCCAGCAGGTTGCCCGTGCCGTGTGCGGCGGCGGTCAGCGCGGCCAGGGCCGTGTCCACGTCGGCCTGGTTCCGTTCCGCCCGCAGCCGGCGCAGCTTCTCCAGTTGCTGGGTCCGCACGCCGGCGTTGTCCACCTTGAGCACGTCGACGTGTTCGTCGTCGTCCACCCGGTACTTGTTGACGCCGATCACCGGCTGCCGGCCGGAGTCGATCCTGGCCTGGGTGCGGGCCGCGGCCTCCTCGATGCGCAGCTTGGGGATGCCGGCGTCGATCGCGGTCGCCATGCCGCCCGCCTGTTCCACCTCGGTGATGTGGCCCCACGCGCGCCGGGCCAGGTCGTAGGTGAGGCGCTCCACGAACGCGCTGCCGCCCCACGGATCGATCACCCTGGTGGTGCCGGATTCCAGTTGCAGCAACAGTTGCGTGTTGCGGGCGATGCGGGCGGAGAAGTCGGTGGGCAGTGCCAGCGCCTCGTCCAGCGCGTTGGTGTGCAGCGACTGGGTGTGGCCCTGGGTGGCGGCCATCGCCTCGACGCAGGTGCGCACCACGTTGTTGTAGACGTCCTGCGCGGTGAGCGACCAGCCGGAGGTCTGGCAGTGCGTGCGCAGCGACAGCGACCGGTCGTTGTGCGGCTCGAATCGCCTGACCAGCTTGGCCCACAGCAGCCGGGCCGCGCGCAGCTTGGCCACCTCCATGAAGAAGTTCATGCCGATGGCCCAGAAGAACGACAGCCGGGGCGCGAACGCGTCGACGGACAGCCCGGCGCCCAGGCCGGCCCGGATGTACTCGACGCCGTCGGCCAGTGTGTAGGCCAGTTCCAGGTCGGCGGTGGCTCCGGCCTCCTGCATGTGGTAGCCGGAGATGGAGATCGAGTTGAACTTGGGCATCCGCTCCGACGTGAACGCGAAGATGTCGGAGATGATCCGCATCGACGGCTTCGGCGGGTAGATGTAGGTGTTGCGGACCATGAACTCCTTGAGGATGTCGTTCTGGATGGTCCCCGCCAGCTGTTCCGGCGCCACACCCTGTTCCTCGGCCGCGACCACGTACAGCGCCAGCACCGGGAGCACGGCGCCGTTCATCGTCATCGACACGCTCATCCGGTCCAGCGGGATGCCGTCGAACAGTTGGCGCATGTCGTAGATGGAGTCGATCGCCACACCGGCCATGCCGACGTCCCCGGCCACCCTGGGATGGTCGGAGTCGTAGCCGCGGTGCGTGGCCAGGTCGAACGCGACGGACAGGCCCTTCTGGCCGGCGGCCAGGTTGCGGCGGTAGAAGGCGTTCGACTCCTCGGCGGTGGAGAAGCCCGCGTACTGGCGGATGGTCCACGGCTGGGTGGCGTACATCGTCGGGTACGGGCCGCGCAGGTACGGCGGCAGGCCGGGGTACGTGGCCAGGAAGTCCAGTTCGGCGGTGTCCTCTGCGGTGTAGAGGGGTTGGACGCCGATGCCCTCCGGGGTGTCCAGGCCCAGTTCGTCCGGGTCCTTGCCGGTGCGTTCCCGGACGGTGCGGCGCCAGTCGGCGGTGGACGCCGTCGGTGCGGTCGCGGGGTTCAGTGGCACGTCGGCGAAGTCGGGAATGCCGCTCATCGGGCCGCCTCCAGTGTCCGGAAGATGCGGTGCAGCACGGCGATCGCGTCACAGCCGCGGTGGACGTAGTCGTCGGCGCCGCCGGTGCCCTCCGCGCCGGCCAGCAGCACCCGGACCGCGCCCGCGGCGCGCAGCGCGTCGACCGTCTCGGTGGCGTGCTCGGCGTAGGCACGGTCGGTGCCGCACACGCACGCCACCCGCGCACCGCTCGCGGCGAAGTCGTCCACCGGGCCGCTGGGGGTCTCGATTCCCCCTGCCTGCAACAGGTTCGCGGCGAACGACGCCCGCGCGGTGTGTGCGGCGACCGGGCCGAGCGTCGCCAGGAACACCACCGGACGGCGGCCGGTCGCGGCGAGCATGTCGTCGGACCGGTCGCGCAGCGACTCGTACGGCTCGGCGTAGCGGAACACCGGCAGGCCACCGGTCGGCTCGGGCACGGCCGGAGCGCGCGGCACGTCGGGTTCGGCGAGATTGGGGTACTCGCTGACGCCGGTGATCGCGTCGGCCCTGGTGGCGATGTTGGCCTCGCGTACCCGCCGCGTCTGCGCGAGGCGGTCGGCGAGCGCGCCGGACTCCAGTGCCGCGACGATGCCGCCGGCCCGTTCCAGGTCGGTGAACACCGACCAGGCGCACTGGGCGAGCTGGTCGGTGAGCGTTTCGACGTACCAGGACCCGCCCGCCGGGTCGATCACGCCGGCCAGCCGCGACTCCTCCAGCAGGATCGACTGGGTGTTCCTGGCGATCCGGCGGGCGAAGTCGTTCGACCGCCCGATGGCCGAGTCGAACGGGGCGACGGTCACCGCGTCGGCACCGCCGACACCGGCGGCGAAGCACGCCACGGTGGTGCGCAACATGTTCACCCACGGGTCACGCCTGGTCAGCATGGCCGGCGCGGTGACGGCGTGCTGCCGCTGCGCCCGCGCGTCCGGCCGCACGCCGCAGACCTCGGTGACCCTGGCCCACAACCGCCGTCCGGCGCGGAGTTTGGCGATGCCGAGGAACTGGTCGGCGCCGATCGCGTAGCGGAACTCCAACTGGCCGGCCGCCGCGTCGACGTCCATCCCGGCGTCGGTGAGGGCACGCAGGTACGCCACGGCGGCGGCGAGGGAACAGCCGAGTTCGTCGGTGT
>DATEPR010000026.1:0-5548 GCA_035273045.1 Pseudonocardiaceae bacterium
CTTGGGCGCCAGCCCGGCCTGCTGCTCGGCCTGCCGCGCGGCACTCGCGATGGACGACGTGCCCTGCTGCACGGGAGCGGCCGCCGCGTTCACGCCCTTGACGGTGACGCCGCACAGCGAGGTCAGCGTGCTCTTCAGGCGCGGGGTGACGACGTCCAGGACGGTGCCGAGCACGGGGATCTTGCCGAGTTGGGCGGCGACGTCGTTGGCGATCTGGCCGCCGGAGATGGTGCCGGTGCCGGTGGGCAGCGAGCCGATCGGGATGGGCGGCAGCGCCGCGAAGGCCGATCCGGCCTCCTTGGCCAGCGTCGAGCCGACCAGCGGAACCGCCTCGACGGCGCTGACCACCGAGGACAGGACGGCGGAGGGCGCCAATTCGACCGGGGTGCCTGGCTTGCCCTCGACGGTCGTCGCGCAACTGCCGATCACGATCGGCGCCGAGGCGCCCTGGGCCAGACCCGCCGTGGCCAGGACGGCACCAGTGCTCACCGCGACGGCGACAGCCGTGGCGGCACCGAGTCGTGTCCATCTGCCGTGCATGTGTGGTCCCTCCGGTCCGTACCGGCCGGTAGCGTCACTATAGAGAGAACGACCGTAACCCCATTCGGTGACGACGCAACCGTCAGTCGCCCTTCCGGACCATGGCGGACGGGTGGTCGGTGCCGGTCCGGCCGTCCGGCGGGGCGACTACCCTGCACGTCATGCGCATCGGTGCCCATGTCCGCGAGGACGATCCGCTCGGCGCCGCCACCGACCGGGGTGCCGAGGTCGTCCAGTTCTTCCTGTCCGACCCGCAGGACTGGAAGTCGCCCAAGCCGCACCCGCAGGCCGAGGGCATGCGCGACGCGGGCCTGGTCATGTACGTGCACTCCCCCTACGTGCTGAACGTCGCGTCCACGAACAACCGCATCCGCATCCCGTCCCGCAAGCTCGTGGTCGAGCACGCCAAGGTGGCCGGCCAGATCGGCGCACAGGGTCTGGTGGTGCACGGCGGGCACCTGCTGAAGAACGAGGATCCGCGGGTCGGCCTGACCAACTGGCGCAAGCTGTTCGAGCGGCAGGCCGCCGAGGGCGGGTTCGGCGTGCCGATCCTGGTGGAGAACACGGCCGGCGGCGACAACGCCATGGCCAGGAACTGGGACATGCTGGCCCGGCTGTGGGACGAGATCGGCGAGTTCGGGGCCGGTTTCTGCCTGGACACCTGCCACGCGTTCGCGGCCGGCGAGGACCTGGCCGACGTGGTCGAGCGGACCAAGGCGATCACCGGGCGGATCGACCTGGTGCACCTGAACAACTCGCGGGACGAGTTCGGCTCGGCCCGGGACCGGCACGCCAACGTGAAGAGCGGCACGATCGACCCTGAGGTGCTGGTGGAGGTGCTGGCCACCGCCGACGCGCCCGCCGCCGTGGTGGAGACGCCGGCCGAAGGCCAGGCCGAGGACATCACGTTCCTGGTCGAGGCGCTCGGGGCGGCCCGGACGTGACGCGCGGCGGCCCGGACGTGACGCAGGTGCGGCCGCACGACGAGCTGGGAGCACAGGCACCGGCCCAGCAGGCGCCACCGCCCAGGAGGGCGGTCCGGCCGGCGAAGGATCTCGGCCACCTGGCCCTCGTGGTGCTGGTCCTGCTGTGCGGCGTGACGCTGTTCCTCGGCTACGTGAACAAGGACCGCTGCACCGGGCCGACCTACAACGCCCGGGGTGGCAGCGTGGACATGCTGCTGCGCGGCTACCGGGACGTCTGCTACTCCGACATCCAGTACCTGTGGACCGCCAGGGGCATCGACGAGCACGTCTTCCCGTACGTGCACGGCGGGATCGACGTGCGGGGCCACCTGTTCGGCGGCTCGGTGGAGTACCCGGTGCTGACCGGGATGCTGATGTGGCTGGGCGCGGCGTACGCGCACAACGACCACCAGTTCCTGCTGTACTCCTCGCTGCTGCTGGCGCCGTTCGGCCTGCTCACGGCCTGGCTGCTGGGCCGGCTGTCCCGGTGGCGGGCGCTGGTGTGGGCGATCGGCCCACCCCTGGTGCTGTACGCCTTCCACAACTGGGATCTCGCGGTGGTCGCGTGCGCGGTGGCCGCCGTGTACGTGGTGCACCGCGGCTGGGGCCGGGCCGGCGCGAACCGGTCGCTGGTGAGCCGGGGCGTGGTGGCGGCCGTGCTGCTCGGGCTCGGCTTCGCGTTCAAGCTGTACCCGGCGATCTTCGCGCTGCCGCTGATGCTGTACGTGCTGACCGGCGGGCCGGGCGGCCGGGACCTGCCGGCGGGGCGGCGCTGGCAGGTGCGCGGCGCGGTGGTCGTCGGGCTGACCGTGCTGGCCACGGCGCTGGCGGTGAACCTGCCCTTCATGCTGGCCGGGTTCCGCGGCTGGCGGGCGTCGTTCACCTTCCAGGAGCTGCGCGACGTCGACCTGACCACGAACTCCATCTGGTTCTGGGGTTTCCGGCCGTTCTCCGACCCGTCGAACAAGACGTTCCAGGATCTCGTGGACATCCTGTCGCCCACGCTGATCCTGGTCGCGTTCGTGGTCGCGTGCGTGCTGGGCTGGCTGCGGTACCGCAGGGAGGGCACCTACCCGTGGGTGGCCGTGTCGGCCGCGATGCTGTGCGGGTTCCTGCTGTTCCACAAGGTCCACTCGCCGCAGTACACGCTCTGGCTGGTGCCGATGTTCGCGCTGGTGCGCGTCCGTTCGGTGTGGATCGCGCTGTACTACCTGGCCGACGTCGCGATGTGCTTCGGCATCTTCCGCTACTACTACGCGCTCACCTTCCACCATCCGTCCGGCATCTACGACGGCCTGGCCGCGCAGGCCACCGCGGTCGGCGTGTGGGGCCGGGCGTCGCTGCTGGTGGTGCTGTTCTTCGCGTTCCTGGCCTCGCCCGCGACGACCGACGAGCTGGACACGTCACCCGCCGCTGCCGCGCGCCAGGCGGAACTGGTGCCGCCGTGACGACCCTGCCCGGCAAGCTCGGGGCGAAGCCGGGTGCCCGCGTCCTGGTCACCGGGGCACCGCCCGGGTTCACCCTGGACTGTCCGCACGACACCGAACCGGACGGGCGGCCGTACGACGTGCTGCTGCTGTTCTGCCCGGAGCTGGCCGATCTGGACGCGGAATGGGCGGCGTCGGTCGGCCGGCTGGCCACCGCGGGCGGGCTGTGGGTGGCGTGGCCGAAGCGGGCGTCCGGCGTGCCGACTGACCTGACCGACGACGTGGTCCGCCGCTACGCGCTGGACCACGGCTTGGTGGACGTGAAGGTGTGCGCGGTGGACGCCACGTGGTCGGCGCTGAAGATGGTGCGGCGCAAGGCCGATCGCTGAGCGGGTGACCGGCTAGCGGTGCCGCTCGCAGACGATGCGCATGACGACGGCGGCGAGCAGGACGAGCAGCGCGTTGCCGACGCTGAGGGTCAGGGCGATCACCGTGAGGGCGCCGACGATGGCGGCCAGCAGGGCCACGCCGGTGCGGGCGTTGGGCACGAAGCACTCGCCGAGCACGCGCTCGCACACCGTGATCACCCGGCGGCGGGTGCCGACGCGCCAGTCCGGCAGCGGCCGGTCGGCCGCCAGGCCGGCGTCGGCGTACTCCTGCCCCAACATCGTTCGGTTCGTGCTCCTTCGCCCCTTGTCATGGTGCTGCCCATCATGGCGTCATGATCTCCGGTTACGCGCCGGTAGGCGCCGAGCGGCCACTACCGCACGACCAACGGCCTGTACGGATGGTGACGGTCACCCTCCGTTCGGATGAACGGTGATCCGGCGGACGGATCAGACGGGGTCATCCGAGGTGGCGAAATCGCGCATCGGTGGCGCCGGCTCACCCGATCGTGAGCGGGACGTCCGCAGCACGAACCGGTCCGGCGCCCCGTCCAGGAACCCGCCGACGGGATCGTCGTCCCCGGCCAGCCGGACCGGGTCCCTGCCCGGCCGGTAGATGTCCCGCACGACCAGCACGCACAGCCCGAGCACCGCCAGGTCGCGGAGGATCACCATGCCCAGGAACCAGCCCTGCGGCAGCCCCCGGTCGTCCGCGTGCTGCGAGATCAGCGCCAGCTCCAGGTAGTACGCCATGCGCGGGAACCACACCAGTGCGTCCAGCACCATCCAGGTGAGCAACAGCCGCCACCGGGGGATGGCCAGCACCGCCAGCGGCACCAGCCACAGCGAGTACTGCGGGCTCCACACCTTGTTGGTCAGCAGGAACGCGGCGACCAGCAGGAAACACAGCTGCGCCACCCTGGGCCGGCGCGGCGCGGCCAGCGCCAGCCAGGCGACGCCGGCACAGGCCAGCAGCAACAGCACCGTCGTGACCATGTTGAGCACGCTGGGGTTCTGGTGCGGCCCCAGGTTCGGGTCGAAGCCCGACCAGCCGGTGAAGTAGGCGATCACGTTGTAGACCGAGTCGGGGTCCATGCCGCGCTGGATGTTCAGCCGGAAGAACTCCCACCACCCGGTGTGGAAGTCGACGATGAACACGATGTTCACCGCCAGCCAGGACGCCACGGCGCCGCCGGCCGCCTGGAGCCACTTGTCCAGCCGCCCGGCCCGCAGGCACAGCAGCAGCAACGGCAGCAGGAAGAACGCCGGATACAGCTTGGCCGCGGCGCCCAGGCCGAGCAGCACGCCGGCCAGCACCGGCCGCCGGCGCGACCACGCCAGCAGGCCGGTCGCGGCGAACGCGGTGGCGATGGCGTCGAAGTTGGTGAAGGCGTGCACCAGCACCAGCGGCGACGCCGCCATCAGCACGGCGTCCCACGGCCGCCGCCGGGCCGTTCGGGTGGTGGCCCAGATGGTGACCAGCCACGCCAGCGCCAGGAACAGCGCGCTGACGTCGAAGTACACCACCACGGTCAGCGCGTCGGGCAGGAACCCGAAGGTGCCGGCCAGGTGCACCCAGCCCTGCGCCAGCTTCGCGTTGACCCACTGGAACAGCCCGGTCAGCACCGGGTACTCCATGTACCGGACCTGCGCGTTCGGCGTGCCCGGGTTGTCCACCCAGGACGTCTTGTAGGGGAACGTGCCCGGCTGGTCCAGCCGTTCCGCCGTGTACAGCGGCACGATGTCGGAGTAGCAGAACGCCACGTACTGCCGGTTCGCCCGCCAGTCCAGTTGCCGCACGCCGTTGCCGTCGGTGTACTGCTGGATGCACGGCGACTTCACGAACCAGCTCATGGTCAGGATGACCACGCCGATCAGCAGCACCGCCCGCAGCGGCGTCCAGAACCAGTGCCGGCCCACCGAGGCGTGCGCACCCAGCGGACCGCCGATGATCCGGCTGGCCTGCCGGCCGATCGACTCCGTCCAGCTCGGGAACACCCGGTCCCGCGGGCCGAGGGAGTCGACGTCGTCGACCGTCGCCAGCGGTGACGCGGCCGAGTCCGCCGACTCCGCCGGCTCAGGCTCCTGCATGTCCGACGGAGTGCTGACCACGTGCGGATCGTAGAGGTAGCGGTGTTGGGTGTGGGTGGCATCCGGCGGCTACGCGGGTGGCACGCCGCCACCGCCGGGGCCGCCGCCACCGCCGCCGTTGCCCCCACCCCCACCCCCA